>NZ_CP007585.1:0-300000 GCF_000815065.1 Mesomycoplasma flocculare ATCC 27399
ATGCATAAAAACAAAAACAATATAAAAGTTAGGACACAACAAATTAGGCAACAAATTGAAAATTTACTAAACGATAAAATGTTGTATAACAATTTTTTTAGTTCGATTTTTGTAATAAATGAGACTGAAACAGAAATTGTTGTTGATTTTTCTGACTCAATCGCAAAGCATGAAGTAATTTCTCGATGAGTAGATACTGTCGAAAAAGCGGTTAAAAATCTTGAAATCAACAAAATCCTAACATTCAATAATGATGACAATTATACCATAAGTTTTAAAAAAAAACAAAATTTTACTATCAAAAATAAGTATTGTAGTTTTAAAGCAAACAATGTGTTAAATAAATTCACCTTCAAAAATTTCATTAAATCAAGCTATAATTTTCAAATTTTTAACATTTATGATTCTATAATCGCCAATTCAAAACTAAATTATTCACCAATTTTTATTTCCGGACCATCAGGGATTGGGAAAACACATTTTATAAACGCGATGGGAAATTTGCTTGTCGAAAAACAGAAAAAAGTTTTCTACATTAACGACTATAAATTTATAAGTTGCATTACTTCCTGAATGCAAAATGGACAAAATGAAAAAATTAGCGAATTTTTGGACTGATTATCACAGGTAGACGTTTTTTTATTCGACGACATTCAAGGTTTAGGACATAAACATCAAACATCAATTGTTGCCCTCGAAATTTTAAATAGATTTATTGAAGAAGACAAAATTGTAATCATAACATCTGATAAATCACCATCTTTGCTTGGTGGTTTTGAAGAAAGATTTATAACTAGATTTAATTCGGGTTTACATATCAAGCTAGGTAAACCGAAAAAAGAAGATTTTTTGCGGATATTCAAACATAAATTAAACGAAGAAAAACTAGCAAATCATATTTGAACAACGGAAGCATTTGAATTTTTGTCAAAACATTTTCGAAATTCAATTCGCGAGCTCGAAGGCGCTTTAAAATCAATTGCTTTTTATATCCAAACAAATAAGGACAAATTTAAAAACGAAATTTATTTTGACAAGAAAAAAATGTTCGAAATTTTTGTTGAAAAATATGAAATAGAGAAAACAATTACTCCCGATTTAATAATTGAAGTTGTTTCTAAATATTATGGAGTTTCAATTTTAGACTTAAAAAGTGAAAAACGAGATAAAAATATTGTGCATGCTCGCGATATTGCAATTTGATTAATTAAGAATATTTTAGATCTTACTCACAAAAGTATTGGTGTTTTTTTTAACAATAGACGGCATTCAACAATAATTTCAACTCTCAAAAAAATCGATAACCTAAAACAGAGCAATAATAACGAATTAGAAATTGCAATTAATCACATTTACAAACAATTAAATTGAAGTTTCAAACATAGAAAGTAGAAATTTATAAACACTATTTTTTATAAAAAATACTTTAAAATTATTATATTTTTAATTTTTTTCAACATTTGAACAACCTTATTATTTTAAATTAAAAACTTAAAATAAATAAAAATTAACTATATATAATATAATTTTGAATAGGAAAAATATGAAATTTATTATTAAAAAAAAAGTTATAGAGCATCAAATAGATAGAATGCAAACTGCAATATTAACTTATAACAATTCTCCATTAAGTTCATTTTTTATAAAATTGACACGTGGTGGTTTATTTATAATTTCTACAAACAGCGAACTTTCATATAATGCTTTTATAAAAAAAGAAAACTTAATTGAAATTCAAGATGTTGGATTTTGTTTAATTGATGGCTTTTTTTTACGAGATGTTGTTAAAAAAAGTGACTCAGAATTAAATTTTGAGTTAAAAGGAACTGAACTAATAGTTTTTTGAGAAAATGCAATATTTTCAAAAACAATACGTGATCCTTCATTTTTCCCTGAAATAGATTTCGAACAAAAAGGAGTAAAGTTAATTGTTAATGCTAAAAATTTTAAAAAAGCTATAAAAAACACGGCATTTGCGACTACTAACAACCCTTCGCAACCAATTTTATCCGCAATAAATATAAAAGCAGAAGATGGTTTTTTATATTTTTCAGCAACAGATACAACTCGATTCGCATCAGAAAGAGTTCAAATTTCTAATAAAACCAGGATAAATATTTCTGTTAGCGCTAAAAATTTAAAAGATTTTATTCCGCCTGAACTTGATAGTGATATTCAGCTTAATATCGAACCAACAAAAATTAGTTATATTTATGATGATTTAACAATTCAGTCAAGAATTTTTACTATTGATTATAAAGATATTTCAAATATTTTACCTAAAAAAAGCGAAATTTTGTATTCCTTTTCAATTCAAAAACGCGAAATTCTTGATTTAATTGACAAAACAACAATAATTACTCCCGGAAAAGATAATGTAATTAACCTTTCGATGTCAAAAGATACGCTAAAAGGCTATATTTCTCAGCACGAATCGGGCCAGTCCAATGTTTCAACGAATAATGTTCTTAGTTTTAAAATAAATTCAATGTTTGCAAATGATTCAAGATTTGACCCTGATTTTGTTGAAGTTAATATAAATTACCGTTATTTAAAAGATGCGATTTCAGTTTTTGATAAAATTATTGAAATTCACATTAATGAAAAAATGACAAAAATGCTTGTAGTTTCGCCAGAGCGTCCTGAAATTTATCAGTTGATCGGCCTAGTTTTGATTTAATTTTTTAAATTTTAAAGTTCTAATTTTAATTCTGTTTTTTAACAAAATTTAAAAAACATCGAATTTTATAGTATGATTTGGATTGCAAAATTAATTTGAGGATATTTTTGATGAAAAGAAAAATAACGAATTCTAGTTTTGAATTTGATGCGGTGGTTGTTGGCGGAGGACATGCTGGAATTGAAGCAGTTTATGCATTGCTAAAAAAGAAGTTGAAGGTTGTTTTGATTACTCTTGATAAAAATAAATTAGCTTCAATGCCATGTAATCCGGCGATTGGTGGGCCGGCAAAAGGGAATATAACGCGAGAAATTGATGCTCTTGGTGGGGTTCAGGCAAGATTTTCAGATGCTGCAATGATTCAAGTAAAATATCTAAATGAGTCAAAAGGACCAGCGGTTCTCACAATTCGCGCACAAATTGATAAAGAAAAGTATTCGAAAATAATATTATCCGATTTAAAAAAACAAAAAAATCTCTTGATAACAGAAGATTTAGTTATTGAACTTTTAGTTGAGAAAAACCGAATTTTTGGAGTAAAAACCTCTAAAAAACAAGTATTTTTTGCTAAAACTGTAATTATTACAACAGGGACTTACTTAGATTCGAAAGTTTTGCGCGGTTCTTATTCGATTTCAAGCGGTCCAGATGGACAAATAACTTCAAATCTCCTTTCAAATAACTTAAAAAAACTTGGATTTGAACTCCAAAGATTAAAAACTGGAACCCCACCCCGAATTTTTACATCTTCGATTGATTTTTCTAAAGTAGAAAAGGAGGTTTTGCCACTCCATAATATTAATTTTTCTTTTAAGTCAAAGCATAAATTAAAAAAACAAATTTCCTGTTATTTAACATATACAACAGCCAAAACACACGAAATAATAAACAAAAATTTAGGAAAATCATCTATGTATTCCGGCCTAATTTCTGGAATAGGTCCGCGTTATTGCCCCTCAATCGAAGATAAAATTGTCCGATTTTCTGAAAAACCACGTCATCAAATATTTTTCGAACCAGAAACAAAAAAACAAGATATAATGTATATTAATGGGCTTTCAACATCTATGCCCGAAGATGTACAAACAGAAATTGTTAAAACTATTCCAGGTTTAGAGAATGCAAAAATTGCAAAATTTGGTTATGCAATAGAATATGATGCTATAAATCCACTTGAATTAAAGAAAAGTTTGGAAACAAAAAGAATTAAAGGGCTTTTTATGGCTGGGCAAATCAACGGAACTAGCGGATATGAAGAAGCGGCTGCCCAAGGTTTGATTGCTGGAATTAATGCATCTCAATTTGTGCTTGGTAAAAAACCGATTGAAATCTTAAGAAATGATGGCTATATTGGTGTTTTAATTGATGATTTAGTAACAAAAGGAACGAAAGAGCCTTATAGAATGTTAACATCAAGAGCAGAATATAGGTTAATTTTGCGGAACGATAACGCGGATATCAGAATGGCGAAATACGCTTTAAAATCAGGCATGATTTCAAAAAAAGAGTACCTGAAAACAAAAGAAAAATACACTAGAATTGACAAGAAAATTTTACAACTTTCGCGCGAATTTATTTCCCCTAAGGATTGGCTTGCAAAAAAATACAATATCGAAACCGGAATTTCTAAGTTAAAACTTATTTCAAGACCAAATGTTGATTTCAAAGATGTGATTCCAGAATTCGAATTTGGCTATGAACTAACAATTATGACGCGATTAAAAGGATATATACAAAAACAAAATTCAGAAGCCGAAAAAATGATCAGACTTGAAAACTTATTAATTCCATCCGGTCTAAATTATGAAAAAGTTGCAAATTTATCAACAGAAGCTCTTGATAAATTTAAAAAAGTTAAGCCAAAAACAATCGGCCAAGCTAGTAGAATTAGCGGCGTAAATCCTGTCGATATTCAAATGCTTTTGTTCCATATTAATGTTTTAAAATTGCAAAAAGAAACTAAGATTTAATGAAAATTCTAATAATAAATTTTGGATCAATTTCTCGGAATTTTTTGCCGTTATATCAAAAAGAAATTGATAAAATTAAAGAGTTTAACTATCAAATCGAATTTGTTAACCTAACTGAGAGCCATATTGAAAATATGAATTTAAAAAAGACTCTTGAAACAAAGGCTATTTTGCAAAAAATTCCAAAAAACTATGATTGTTATCTTTTTTCAGAACGCGGGAAAATGGTAACAAGTGAAGAATTTTCGCAACTTTTAAATTCGGCAAATCTTTGTTTTATAATCGGCGGATCTCAAGGTGTAAACGAAAAATTAATTTCTGAAACTTTACCAAAAAACCGATTTTTGTCATTTGGAAAGATTACTTTTCCACATAAAATTTTTAAACTTATTGTGTTAGAACAAATTTATCGCGGCTTTTCAATCAAACATAAGCGAAAATATCATCATAGCAGTTAAAAAAAGGAGGAAAATGGCCATAAAACCGTATACTAAAATAATTGAAAACATCGAAAAACATAGTAATATTTTTATTTTTCACCATATCAGACCAGATGGCGATTGTTTGGGCGCGCAACAGGGTTTAGGGTTTGCAATTTTAAAAAGATTTCCTAAAAAAAGAGTTTTTTTTGTTGGGGATAATGAAAATATTTTCAGTTTTTTAAATTTTCATTTTGATAATGTAAATTTAATCAAAGATGTTTTCTTTGAAAATTCGTTAGCAATCACAGTTGATACTGCCGATATTAAGAGAATTCAAAATTTAGATTTTTTTTTAAATTCCAACTTTAAAACAAGAGTTAAAATTGACCACCACCCCGACATTTTAGAGTCTATTTATAATGAAAAGTGAATTGATCCAACTTTTTCTGCCACTTCAGAAATGATTGGTTTTTTACTAAAAGAAGAAAATTGGGAAATCGATGAGGAAATTTCCCAATTTATATATTTAGGAATTCTAACTGATTCTGGTCGTTTTTCATTTTCTTCAACGTCGTCAAGAACATTTGCGGTTGCGTCTTTTTTGTTAAAAGCTAATTTTAATTTTACGAAATTAAATTGATTTTTATCCAAAAAATCAGAAGAAGAAGTGGCTTTTTATGCTTATGTTTTGGCGAACTATAAAAAAAAAAATAAAGTTTTATGATATTTTGTCTCAAAAGAACAACAAAATATGTTTAAATTAAGACAAGATCAGTTTTCGGCAGTTAACGTTTTAGCTAATATTGGCGATGCGAGAATTTGGCTATTTTTAATTGAAAATGATAATGAAATTCGAGTTAGAATTCGGTCAAATGGCCCAATTATTAATAAAATTGCTCGTGAATACGGTGGCGGGGGGCATAATCATGCCGCCGGAATAAATTTAGTAAAAATGGGAAAAATTTGAGAAACTATTAATGAAATTATTGAAAAATTAATTAATTTAGTTAAAGAGTTTGAGAAAAACGAGGAAAAAGTACAAAATGAGCAAAATTAATGTAGCCGAAATTATAAAACTTATTGAGGAGAACGAATCAATTGTAATTTTTCACCACACAAGACCAGATGGAGATTGTATTGGGGCGCAAGCTGGCCTTAAAAATTTGATTTTAGAAAATTTTAAAAGCAAAAAAGTTTTTGCTGTCGGAAATTATAAAAAATCATTTTCGTTTTTAAAATTAAAAACTGATCCAGTACCAGTAAAAAAAATTTTAGAAAATTCTTTAGCAATAATTGTTGATGCTAATTTTAAAAATCGAATTGAATCAGCTTTTTTATTTAAAGAATTTAAATTCAAATCGATTTTGCGAATTGACCACCATCCAAATAATGACGATTTTGATGATATTTATCGTTGAGTTGATCCTAGTTATGTTGCAACCTGTGAGCAAATTGCTGATCTAGCCTACAAAGCAAAATGGAAAATTTCAAGGAAAAGCGCAACATTAATATACCTTGGAATTTATACAGATTCTGGACGTTTTCTTTATAAAAACACATCTGCTAGAACCCATTTTTTAACCTCTTTTATTTTTGAAACCGGCTTTAATTATTTGTTGATTCACGAAAGATTGAATGCAAAAAGACTAAATGACCTTGAATTTGAGAGTTATATTTATGCTAATAAAAAAATGTATAAAAATGTCATTTTTTATACATTGAGTTTAAAAGAACAACAAAAAATAAATAGAAATCCTTCAAATTCTGTACGCCCCAATTTGCTTGCGAATATTGAAAATTTTAAAATTTGGCTTTGTTTAGTCCAGGAAACCGAGAATTCATGAAGAGTTGAGCTCCGTTCGGCAGGTCCAAATGTTCAAAAAGTAGCTCTAAATTGAGGCGGTGGCGGTCATTTAAATGCGGCTGGTGCGATTATTCAAAATCTAGATAAGTTAGATGAATTAATCAATGATTGTCAAAACGAATACGAAAATTGGGTAAAAGGCAATCAAAAATAAAAGTCGAATTATAGAAAAAACAACAAAAAATACTAATTTTTTACTAAAATAGTTTAAAAAAATTAATATTATTGAGCAAAAGAAAAAACAACAAAACAAAAAAGAAAGGAAAGCGATGCAAGGAATCAGCATAACTAATTTTTTAAAATATTTGTTTGCTTTTTATTATATTGATACAGGAGAGCGTGAGGTTTATCGAACGTGAGTGCAAAAAATTCTTTGGTTTACGCATTGAAAATTTTATAGAATGTATCAAATTTCGTTTTTTTCTGAAAATTTTCAATCTTATAAATACGGTCCAATTTCGTGGGCAGTCTTAAAAACTCAATTTTTTGGTGCAGAAGCGTTTAAAGATTCAGAGTATAAAATAGATGATATTTTTGATTATCGCGCAAATAATCTTATTGATGAATTTAAAAATATTTTAAAAAATGATTTTTTAAATGATTTTAGCCAAGATTTTGACGAAACCTTTGAACAACAGCAAAAAAAAGAAGATTTAGATTTGAGGTGAAATTGTTTTGTTTTTGTCTATGAAAGACTAAAAAAACTATGTCCAAAGGATTTGATAAATTTATCTCACGGCCAAAAATCGTTTAAAAATGCTGCTAAAAATTTGCTTTCAAAAATTATTTTCAATGAAACAATTCTTGAAGATGATGAAATTCAAGTATTAGAGGATTAAAATGCATTACACAAATACTATATTAATGAAAAAAAACATTTTTAATTTATAATTTATTGTGTTACCAAAATTATAGGAATTAAAATGTTCTTTTTTTGAAAAATTAAGGAAAAAATTTTTGGACCCAAGGGAGAAAAACCGGCAAATCTAGACAAGTATGTTGCGGGCTTAACTAAATCAAGATTATCTTTTTTAAAACAAATTGTCCAGCTGCAAAAAAAGCATATTAAAATTAATGAAAATTTTTTCTCTGAATTAGAAGAAATTCTAATAATGTCTGATATTTCGCCAAATTTTGTCGGAATTATAATTGAATCTTTAAAAGACGAAGTCCGTCATCATAATATCGTCAACCCCAAATTAATTTCAGAAATAATCATTGATAAAATGTATACAATTTATTCAAACCGCTCGGTTGTAAACACGAATTTAAATGTAAAAGACGGGCGAATTAATGTTTTTTTAATTTCAGGAGTTAACGGATCTGGAAAAACTACTTCAATTGCCAAAATTGCGCGAAAATTTACTTTAGCTGGGAAAAAAGTTTTAATAATTGCGGCTGATACATTTCGAGCTGCTGCAGTAGAACAATTAGAAATTTGGGCAAACCGTGTTGGAGCTTTAATTTTAAAACCCCAAGCTAATGAAAAAGATCCTGGTTCTGTTGTTTTTCGCGGTTTGAATCTTGCATTAGAAGAAAAAATCGATCTAGTTTTGATAGATACTGCTGGAAGGTTACAAAATAATGTGAATTTAATGCAAGAATTAAGTAAAATTAATAAAATAATTTCCAAAAAAATTTCTGGCGCACCTCACGAATCACTTTTGGTAATTGATGCAACAACGGGACAAAATGGCGTTTCTCAAGCGGCAAATTTTGCAAAAATAACCCCTGTTTCTGGTATAATTTTAACCAAAATGGATGGAACCAGTAAAGGTGGAATTGTTTTTTCGATCAAAGATCAGATCGATATTAGTGTTAAATTAGTTGGTCTTGGCGAAGGAATGGATGATTTACAACCTTTTGATCTTGATTTGTTTATTTACGCAATTACAAAAGATTTGAAAAATCAATATTATGTTTAAATTTTACTTTTTTAGAAAGTTTTGCTAAAAAAGTAAGTGCAAATTAAGTAATTATCCTTTTTTAATTTTAACGATTTAAAAAAATTTCTATAATTAAAAATAATTTTTTAAAAAGAAATAAAAAAATAAAGGAAATTAATGGCTAAAATTAGTTTTTTTGCCCTTGGTGGTCAAGATGAAAACGGAAAAAATTGCTATATATTAGAAATTGATGATAATATTTTTATTCTTAATTCCGGTGCAAAAATACCCCTAGATAGCTCGGTTGGAATTGACACAATTATTGCAGATTTTACCTATATTGAAGAAAATCAACATAAAGTTAGGGGCATTTTTATAACAGATGCTAAAAACGAATCTTTTTCAGCGCTTCCATGACTGATAATGAAACTAAAAACCGCCAAGATTTATAGCTCTTTTTTTACTAAAGCGTTAATTATTGACAGAATCAGCAAATATAGACTTTCAGAGTCATCTTTTGAGGTTAAACCAATAACTACTGAGTTAAAAATTAGCGAAAAAATATCAGTTTTTTCTTTTCCAGTTGCAGGTTCGATGCCAGGAACTATCGGTTTTTGTTTTCAAACAGAAGATGGGGCAATTGTTTTTATGTCAAATTATGTGGTTGGAAATTTGGGCGTTTATGGAATTACAGATTTTGATTTAATAAAAAAAGTTAGCGCAAATCCGAAGGGAATTTTAATGTTTATTTCGGATTCAGGTAAGTCAAACTTGCCAGGAAAAGCAATAAATAAACTGTTTGCGAAAAACTTCTTAGAAAAGTTTTTTTTAAAAGCTGATAAAAATTCTCGAATTGTCGTTTCTGCTTACGATGAAGAAATGATATCAATACAAGAAATTATCGATCTTTCTGTTAAATTTAATCGTCAAATTACCGCGTATGGGAAAAAATATGACAAATTATATGACATGATTTACAAATTAGATAAGCTAACAACAAATAACTTGAAAAATTTTCCAATGTTTTTTGATTACAAATATGCAAATAAACAAAAAAATTCTGTAATTCTAATAACATCGAGTCCAGAACGAATTTGCCACCGTTTTAATCGCATTCTCGAAAATGATGATGTTTATTTTAAATTAAAAAAATCAGATTATGTAATTATGTTAACACCACCAATCAACGGAATGGAGCAACTTTATGCAAAAGTGCTTGACCAAATTGCTAAATCAACAGCAAGTATTGTTGATATTTCAGAATCAGATTTTGGACTAGCTCGTCCTTATAAAGAAGATATTTCAGAAATGATTCAGATTTTAAAACCAAAGTATTTTCTTCCGATTCAGGGGCTTTATCGCTATTTAATTGTAGCTTCAAATATCGCAGTTAATAACAAAATCAAAAAGCAAAATATTATTGTTCTGCAAAATAAAAGAGTTGCTAATTTTCTAGATGGAAATTTATTTTCCCGAAAAAAAATCTCAAAAGGGCAAGACGAAATTTATATATCAGGCTTTGGTGTTGGGGATGTTTCTTTTGAGGTGCTTAAAGAGCGAGAAAATTTATCGCGTGATGGTTTAATTATTATTTCATTTTTGTTTGATCCAGTTTCTAAAAAAATCCTTTCAATTCCCGAAATTACAGATTATGGAATTTTAAGTAAGGAAAACCGCGAATCTTATTTTGAAATAATTCGAAAGATTATTTTTAATAATTTTTCGAATCTTAAAAAAATAAATGATAAAATACTCAAAGAATTACAACAAAAAACACAAAAAAATATTAAACGCAAACTTTTCCGAATGTTTGATAAAGAACCAAGTGTTTCGGTTCTGATTCACAATATTTATTCTGAGGAGAAAAAAATGAAGAAACTTCCATGAAAACAAGCAGAAAACGAGCTAAAAACTGGTGTTGTTTATTTAGAATTTGCCGTTGATTGGTGCGGGGATTGTAAAATGCAAGAGCCTGTAAATGATGAATTAGCGAAATATTTCAAAGATCGAAAAGATGTAAAATTAATTAAAGTTGATGCTGAAGAATCAAAACTTTTTCGTCAAAAAGGTACAAAATATGATGTTTTATTTGTGCCAACTCATTTTATTTTTAAAAACGGTGAGATTGTTTTTAAAAAGTTTAATTATGTTCCAGCTGAAATTTTAATTGAAAACATTGAAAAAGCTGTTAATTCATAGTTTAAAGTTTTAAAATGCTTATTTAAATAAAAAAATTTGGCAAACATACCTAAAAACTGCCAAATTTTTTTATTTTGCTTTATTTTTTGCTATAATGTATAAAAGATGCCAAGATTAGATTCTAAAAAAGAAAAATATTTAAAACAAATAGTAGAAAATTTTATCAAAACTGGCGAGTCTATTGGCTCTCTTAATTTAAAAGAAAATTACGGAATCAAAAAATCGCCTTCATATCTCAGGGCGATAATGAACCAGCTTGAAAAAGAAGGGTTTTTAGAAAAATCCCATAGTTCAAGTGGTAGAATCCCAACTTTACAAGGTTTTCAATACTATGCTGAATTTTTATCTTTTGATGAGAACGAGCATTTGGCAAATAAATTAAAAGACTTATTTGCGCGTCGTCGAGTAAGTATTGAAAAGACAATTTTCGAAGCAGTTAAATTAATATCTGAGTCAGTCGGCACAACTTTAATTGCAACAACAAGCAACGAAAACGAACGGTTAATGTCAATAAATTTAACGCAAATTTCTCAAAACGAAGGTATTATCGTAGTTGTTAGTTCGAGTGGAAGTGTCGAGGATAAAAAAATAACTTTTTCAGATCAAATACCGCAACATGATGTTAAAATTGCAATTAGACTTTTTCAAGAGAGGTTAATTAACACGCCGTTTGTTGAAATTTCTACAAAATTACTTATTTTAAAGCAGGAATTAGAAAAACAAATTAAACACAGTGACGAACTTTTGCATCATTTCGTGGAAAAAATTTTTAATTTTCAAATCCAGAACAAATCTAACATATATAATAAAAATTCATTAATTTTAGATAAAGAAATTTCTCGCGCTAAACTTATTGATTTGCTTAGTATAATTGAAAAAAAGTCAATTTGAGAAATGCTAGATGATAGAACAACAAATGAGGATGAGACTCTTAAAATTAGTATTAAATCACCAGAAGCATCATTTATTTCAAAAAAATTTGAAAAATCACTCACAATCAAAGAGATAAGCATGATTGGTTCAACAAAAAAAATTAATTACTCTGCTGCTCGCACGGGTATAAAACTTTTAGAAGATTTTTTATCAAATAAAAATAAAATAAGAAAGGATTAGAAATGATTTTTGTAGACCTTGACCTAAAAAAAATGAAAAAAAACAGCGAGAATCCAAACTTTGCTGAAAATTCAGAGCAAACCCAACAAAATGTTGTAGCGCAAAACGAAAAAATTCAAGAACCAGAGAAAACCGAAGTAGGAAGTGACAGTAAACCAAAAAAATCGCGAAGATTTTTAAAAAAGGAAAAGCAAACAAAATTAGAAGACCTTGAAGTTCAAATCCAAAATTTAACAACAAAAAACATAACTCTTGAAATTGATGCAATCAAATTAAAAGATAAAATCAAGAAACTAGAAGAAGATTTTAAATTACAAGTAAAAACTTTTGAGGAAAAAGCAACAAAAAAAGTTAAGGAATTGAAAAATGATTTGCAAAAAAAAGTAGAAAACGAAACAGAGTTGATAAAAAAATACAGTTTGCAACCTTTTTTTGAAGAATTTAGTTCGCCATTTTTAAATTTAAAAAAGGCGATTTCTTTTGGAACTGCTTCTAAAAATTCGGAAATTTCCGCATATGTAAAAGGTTTTGAAATGCTTGTAAATCAAATTGAAAATGTACTGGAAAATTTTGGCTTGGTCAAAATATATCCTAAAATAGGTGATTTTTTTGATTCATCTGTTCATGAAATTTACGAGATAATCAAAGGCGATAAAGACAAAATTCTTGATGTTGTTTCGCCAGGATATAAATTACATGATCGAATTGTAAAAACAGCGCTTGTTGTTGTTGGAAAACCTGATGACCAGCAAGATTAGAGGTAAAATAATTGAATTTTTTCAAAATAAAAATTTAATTATAGACGATAGTAAAATAATTGTTGAAAAAGCAAAAAATTTTGGCGATTATAGCTCGAATGTCGCTCTAATTTTTGCTCGAAAAAATAAAATGGAACCTTTAAATCTTGCTCTACAGATAAAAAACCAACTTCTTTTAGAAAATTTAAATCTTGAAAAGATAGAAATTGCACCACCAGGATTTCTGAATTTTTTTGTTTCTAAAAGCGAATATGAAAAAATTGTTAAAAGTATTATTGAAAAAGGCCCAAATTTTGGCCGTAATTTCTTAGGCAAAAAAATCAACATTGAATTTGTGTCAGCCAATCCAACTGGTTTTTTACACCTTGGTCATTTAAGAAGTGCGATAATTGGGGATATTTTAGCAAACATTCTTGAATTTACGGGCAATTTTGTGTTCCGTGAATATTATATTAATGACTTTGGGGCCCAGATTAACCGCTTAGTTTTTTCAGTTTTTTCGCGCTATCAGCAAATTTTTAAAGATTTTCCTCTTCCCGCGGATGCCTATTTCGGCGATGATGTTATTTGATGCGCGCAAAAGTTTTTTAAAATTTTTAATAACAAATTTGAAAATTCAAATCTGGATGAACCAGAAACGTATAAAATTTTTCGTGAAAAATCGGTTCAAATTTTTCTTAATGAAATTAAGGCAGATTTGAAAAATTTATCTATAAAATTCGATAAATTTAGTTCCGAAACTGAACTTTTTAGTTCACAAAAAGTTAAGAAAAATTTGGAAAACTTATCTTATGTTTTCCAAAAAGATGGAGCCATCTGGCTGAAAACCACAAAATTCGGTGACCAAAAAGACCGTGTTTTGGTGAAAAACAATGGGGAATTCACGTATTTTTCAAGCGATATTGCCTATCATTTAGAAAAAATAAATGATAAATTTCAGCCTGATTTTTTAATAAATATTTGAGGCGCGGATCACATCGGTTATATTGATAGAATAAAAGCAGGACTAAAAATTGCCGGCCATAATCAAAAATTAAATATTTTACTGTATCAGTTAGTTAAATTAGTAAAAAATGGTGAGGAATTTAAAATGTCGAAACGCAAAGGACAAACCTTTACTATCAAAGATTTGCTTCAAGTTGCGAGTGTTGATGCAATACGATATTTTTTAAGCGAAAGAAGTTATAATTCAGTTGTTGAATTTGATGTTGAATTAGCGAACAGAATCACTGAGCAAAACCCACTATTTTTAATCCAGTATGCGCATGCCCGAGGCTCAAAGTTATTGCAAAATAAGACATTAATAAACGAAGAAAATTTAATTTTTAATAACGAAAGGGAAACTATTTTAATTTCAAAATTAAAACAATTTGAAGAAATTATAGTAAAAATTGCAAAAAATTATAAAATTAACTTATTAAACAAATATTTGCTTGAATTAGCCAATCTTTTTAACTCTTTTTATTCTAATTCAAAAATAATTGGCAATAAAAATGAAAATAGTCTTTTGTGTCTAACGCAAGCTGTTGTTATAGTTTTGAAAACCGGGCTAAAATTACTAGGAATAAAGGCAAAAGAAAGGATATAATAAATGAAAACGATTATTTCTATTGCAATCGAGTTTCTAAAAAATCGCGAATCTGCTCATTTTAGTGACATTTTTTTAGAAGTTCAAACTATGCTGATGGCAAAATGGGAAAACCAATTGCCTAATTTGTCTACAGAAAAAATTTTAACTCTAAAACGTGGAGAATTATATAAACTGCTAACAATTGATGGGAATTTTGTTCCTCTTGACGACAATTATTGAGCACTAAGAGGAGATCTCAATGCATAATTTTATAAGAAAAAAACAGAAGGGTAAAAATGAAATTAGTAAATATAAAGGCAATGTTGGAAAAAGCGCGGAAAAATAACTATGCAATTCCACATATTAATATAAATAATCTCGAATGAACAAAAGCGGCGCTCTTAGCAGCGCAGGCAAAAAATTCACCTTTAATTATTGGGACATCAGAAGGTGCGCTAAAATATATGGGAGGGCTAAAAACTGTATATAATTTAGTTTTAAATTTAATAGAATTTTTAAAAATAACAGTTCCAATTGCGCTACATTTGGATCATGGAAGTTATGAAACTTGCAAAGACGCGCTGAAAACCGGGTATTCCTCAGTAATGTATGATGGGTCTAAAGAAGATTTTTTGCTTAATTTAGAAAAAACGCGCGAAATTGTAGCTTTAGCAAAAACAACTAATGCAACAGTGGAAGCCGAAGTCGGCCAAATTGGAGGTGAAGAAGATGGGGTAATCGGTAATGGCGAAATTGCCGATCCTGAAAAAGCAAAAAAACTCGCCGATACTGGAATTGCATGTTTGGCTGCTGGGATTGGTAATATTCATGGAATTTACCCACCAAGTTGACAGTCCTTAAACTTTGAAGTTTTGGAACAAATTTCAAAAAAAACCGGAATTCCACTTGTGCTGCACGGAGGCAGCGGCATCCCGAAAGAACAGATTCAAAAAGCTATAAAACTAGGAATTTCAAAAATTAACGTAAATACCGAATTACAGCAGGCAAATGCAGCAGCAGTTTCTGAATTTGTTCTTTCTGGGAAAATAAAACAAGGAAAAAATTTTGATCCACGAAAATTATTAGCACCAGGTACAAAGGCAATTCAGCTTCTTGTTGAAGATAAAATTGTCGAATTTGGTTCGGAAAATCGTGCATAATTTTTAATGATTGAGTTTGTAGCTACGCAAAATCAAAACGGGCAAAAATTAATCCAATTTGTAAAAAAAATACTCCCGAATTTAAATTATAAACAAATTCAAAAATGTTTTCGTTTAAAAAAAATTAAAGTTAATGGATTTACAAAAACAAAAAATTACATCATAAAACAAAATGATGTAATTTTAATTTTTTCTGATGAAAAAAACAACAAACTAAAGGAAAAAATACCTAAATTTAAGTGTAATTTGAAAGTTATTTATCAAGATAATAACATCTTGCTTGTTGAGAAACCTGTTGATTTGGCTGTTCATGGAAGTGGGTTTACCTTAGATTTAGCTGTGTGAAATTATTTAAAAATTGAACAAAATCAAGTTTTTATGCCTTCGCATGTTGGAAGGTTAGACAAGAAAACTTCTGGAATTATTTTATATGCTCTTAATTATCAAAGCGTTGTCGAATTAAATAAAAAACAAAAGTTTTTTGAAAAAGTTTATACATTTGAATCACAAATCTGTTTAAAAAAACCAATAAAAACTAATGTTTTCGTTAAAAAAAACGATATTGAACAAAAAATAGAAATTGTCTCAAATTCACCAGGGTCAACATTAATTTCGACAACTTTTTACTCTAAAAATCAGAAAAACTTTGCAATTTTACACACCGGTAAAAAACATCAAATTCGAGTTACTTTATCATATTTAGGTTACCCAATTTTAGGTGATGAAAAATATGGCGGTCAAAAAGCAAAAAGGCTTTTTTTACACAGCTTTTCATTAAAATTTTCACATTTAGAAGGTTTTTTGTCTTATTTAAATAACAAAAAATTTATATCCAAACCACAATGATGGAAAAAAATTCAAACTAACAAAAAAAAATAACTTATTGATATATTTTTTCATAAATTTAAAAAAACAATATTAATTCACTAAACTTTAGTTTTTCACGATGAAAAAAGTAATTTTGTTTTAAAAAAAACAACAGTATTTCAACAGTTTTTTTAAAATTTCTAAACGTTAAAATTTTTTTAAGATTAAATGTGTGTCTTTAAAAGTTGTGTTATAATTATTTCGCTAGCTATAAAATATTAAAATAAAATAAAAATGAAAATTTACAATTAACAAATCTTGTCAAAATGACAGTTTTTGCAGTTTCAAATGCAGCAATTGCTGCGGGAAACGTTGTGATTCTGGTCCGCTTTGATATAAGGAAATAAACCAACTATAAAATAAAAAGGAAAAGAAAAAAATGAAAAATCTAGATCTTAACAAACCTTGCCAAAATGGTTGCTCATGTAACTCAAGTTGTGCGTGTTGCTGCGCAATGACAACCTGCAACTGTTCTCAAAAAAACTAACTACTACAGCTAAAATAAACAAAAAAATAAACAGCAATAGCTAACTTTTTAATCAAAAAAAGCGCGGTTATTGCTGTTTATTTTTTTGTTTATTAAATTTAAATCAAATTATAATTACTACATAAAGCCTATTATTTAACTATTTTATTTTTTTTGGGTAAATTTTACGTTATTTTTGTACTTTTTGCTTTTGTTTTTCAGCTAATAAGCGTTGAAGGACAGCCGATGCTTCCCACACTAAAAAACGGTCAGCAAATTTTCATTAATAACATATAACATAAAAAAACCACGACGAAACGATGTTGTGGTTTTCAAATATAAGGAGCAAATTTTAATCAAAAGATTGATAGGAATGTCTGGCGACAAATTAGAAGTTGGTGAAAATTTTGTTAAGATAAATGGAAAATTAGTTGCAAATTTTGAGGATTTAGGCTTCTGAAAATTTAATGGCACAATTCCTGAAGGTAAATTTTTGCGCTTGGAGATAATATAAATTTTAGCAACGATAGCCGTATTTTTGGACTGTTTGATCTAAGCACAATTCAAGGAATTTGGGTATAAAAGCTAAGTTTTTAATTGTGCTAAAATTTAAATTTTATTGATAAAACATTTTGTCAATAAAAGAATAATCAAAAAAGTATTTGTCTTTGTTTGTCAACATGGAATTTTTTATTTTTCTTGATAATTTAGTATAATTTTCTTATTTACATAGCGTTAAAAAACGATTTGAATTAGAGGCTAAAGTGAACAGAGAAAAAATAATTAAGCTTGCAAAATCGCTTTATTTCATTCCTGATGAGATAGTAATTCAAGCAATTTTGCGAGAAAAAGAGCAAATGTTAGCCAGAATTAGTTACTTGCATAATTTTGATACCGAAGATGTTCAGCCACTAGAAAAAATTAATTCGCTCCCAAAAGGTATAGAAATTTTATTTGATGATATTCCAGATTTTAGCGATTTTTCTAAAATTCTTTTTAAAAATTCTGTTCATTCAAGCGAAAATCGAATAAAAATTAAAAAGGTAATTGATGACTAAATTTGAACTCGATATTTCTGATGCCTTAGAAAAGCTAAAAAAAGATGATAATAATGCTGTTGCATATTTTTTTCAAGAAAAAAACAATAAAAACGGAGTTTTAAAAGGAAAGTTTTTCAGCATCAAATCTAATTTTGCAACTGTAGAAGGGATTTCACACGCCTCATCAAATTCGCTTGTAAATTTCCGACCTTCTTATAATTCAACAGTTTTTGAAAAGTTGCTTAATGCAGGAGCTCAGCCTTTGATTAAAGTTCATAACGACGAACTTGGTCTTGGGGGTAAGGGTCTTTTTTCTGCTTTTGGAGAAATTAAAAATCCGCTTGATAGAGCAAAATTAATTGGCGGCTCTTCTTCTGGTAGTGCCGCAACAATTAATTTTGTGCACTTTGCAATTGGATCTGATACTGGGGATTCAATCAGAAGACCGGCAAGTTTTATAGGAAAAGTTGGTTTTAAACCTTCATATGGCGCTGTTTCTCGGTATGGTTTGTTTCCATATGCAACATCACTTGATACAGTTGCTTGATTAACGCACAATGTTTTTGATTCAATTTTAATTTCACAAGTTGTTTTTGGTATTGATAAAAATGATTTAACTTCAGTTGAAATTGATGTTAGTAACGTTAAAAAAGAAAAGCCAAAAAAAGTTGCTATCCTTGATTTTGAAAACGAAATTGAAGACTATGTTAGTAAAAAACTCTATAAATTAGCCAATGTTTTGAAATTTGACGGCGTTAAATTAGAAATTATTAAACCCGATTTAAGACTTTTAAAAACTATTTTACCAGTTTATGAAATTATTTCTTATTCTGAAGCGACCTCAAATTTATCAGCCATTAATGGTATAACATTTGGTGAAACTGAAAAAAATTTAAAATGGCAGGACATTTTTCTTAAAACAAGAACAAATGGATTTGGTTTTATGTTGCAAAAAAGACTTATTTGGGGATCTTTTTTTCTTGAAAAAGAAAACCAAGAACACTTTTTTATTAAAGCTAAGAAAATGCGGACTTTAATCAAAAAGTATTACGAATCAATTCTTGAACAATTTGATGTAATTATTTTTCCAGCTTTTTATGGCGTTGCCCCTGACATTCTGGGAAAAAATAGTGAACAAAGCGACAAAATTACTAATTTTATCTTAGCGATTTCAAATTTAGTTGGCAACCCCTCTATTAGTCTGCCATTTGGAAAGTACAAAAATTTACCTTTCAATTTAGCGGTGGATTCTAAAATAAATTCGGATGCAAAGCTTTTAGGTTACTCTCTTTATCTTGAGGAAAAAATAGGTGAAATTAAAGATGAATAAAAAATATTTAATCACAATTGGGGTAGAAATTCATTTAGAACTTAATACAAAGGCAAAAATGTTTTCAGATTCACCTAATTTGCGTGGTGATTCTAACAGATTTTTCAACCTTTTTGATTTAGCCTATCTTGGAACTTTGCCAAAAATTAACAAATCAGCGGTTGAAAAAGCAATAATTTTGGCGAAAGCGCTAAAAATGCAAATTTCACCAATATTAGCTTTTGATCGGAAAAATTATTTCTACCCTGATTTGCCAAAAGGTTTTCAAATTAGTCAACAATTTCATCCAATTGGCAAAAATGGAACTATAAATGTTGATGATTCTGTAGTTGAAATTGAAAGAATTCATCTTGAGGAAGACACGGCAAAACAAATTCACAAAGGGGATAAAACCTTTCTTGATTACAACAGATGTGGCGCACCTTTGATCGAAATTGTTACAAAACCGGTATTAAATTCAGCAAGTCAAGCTGCAAAATACGTTGATGAAATTAGAAAATTAGCATTATTTTTAGGGATTTCAGATGCTAAATTAGAAAATGGTTCGCTTCGCGCTGACATAAATATTTCAGTTCGGCCTAAGCACCAGGCTAAGTTCAACCCAAAAGCGGAAATAAAAAATATTAATTCGATATCAAATATTCAAAAAGCAGCAGAACTTGAAATCCAGGAGCAAATCGAAAGCTATGAAAAAGGCGGCAAAGTTGTGCAGCTAACAAAAAAATTTAACGATAAATTGATTAAGAATCAGATTTTGCGCTCTAAATCTGATGCAATTGACTATAAATATTTTCCAGAACCGAACTTGCCTTATATTGAATTAAAGGAAAATTTTGTTGCTAAAATTCAAGTACCAATTACACCGCAAGAAATCGAAATTATGCTAAAAAAAGAAGGCGTTTCAGCCTTTTATATCAGTCAAATTTTAAATAATTTCGAATATTGAACATTTTTAAAAAGTTCAAATCCGGAAAATTGAAATTTAAGTATTAAATTATTTTTTTCGGAAATTGTTCCAATTATCAACAAATTAGGTAGCCAAAATCTAGCAATCAGTTTTGAATTTTTTGGTAAATTAGTCCAAAACCACCTTTTGGGCAAAATTTCAAATTCTGAATTTCGCCAAATAGTTAAAATTAAACAAGAATCAAAAAATCTTGATTTAAACAGCATTTTAGAAAAAATTTCCAAAAAAAAATTATCTGATCAAGAAATTGTGCAGTTTTTAGCCGTAATAGCTAAGCAAGAAACTGTTCTAATTGCCAAAAATAGACAAAAAAAAGAAAAATTGTTTAAGTTTTTTATGGGGAAGTTAATGGAAAAAACAAAAGGTCAGCTAGACCCAAAAAAAGCTAGTGAAATTTTAAAAAACTGACTAGATAATTTTTAATCAAAACAGCAAAAAAGTCAAAAAGTTATTGTTGTGGCTTTTTATTTCGAATTTTGGATTTTTTTAAAATTTTAATTTTGTAAAGGTTTGTCTAACTTAACGTTTAAAAATGCTTTTCTTGTTAAAAGTCTTGTAAGCTGTAAAAATCATCTATATTTTAGTGCTTTTTCGATAATTTTAGCTGAACCAAAAAAGAAAAAGGAATTAAGTAATGATTGAATAAAAAGTGGTCAAACTAGAATACAAAGAAACAAAAAAAGCGGAATTCAAGGCGGTACCGGAAGATGATCAGTGTATGAATCTCAAATAGTAATTCCATAAACTATTAAAAAAATAACTATTGATGTAACAATTCAGCGAAAAAGTATATAAGAGAAAAAGGTTGTTGATTTGTAGTAAATTACAAAATTTTTCCTATTAATTTCATTATTCATTTTCAGTTAGTTCCTTAAATTTTTTAGCGACAAAAATGTAATATATATGTCTAATATCGATGCTATAATCATTGTCATAAATAAATTCAATATTTTCAGTTAGTTCTTTTAATGATAATTTTTCTATTCCAATTTTTTCTTTGAATGTTAAAAAATCATCCTTTGAGTTAAATGTTAAAAGCGGTGATTTCGAATTATAGGCAGAATTTATCATAATAACAGAATCAAAAAATTTGTAAAAATCATTATCAAAAGCTAATCTTAATTTTTTTATTCGCGAATGTTCTTCAAATTCTCGAATTAAATCTACAAGTGGGTAAGAGATTGTTTCATTATAAGGGTTAAAATCAGAGGGTTTTATTAAGTCAAATTCTATTTTTTCATTATAATATTTTAAAAAAGTATCAAAATCAGGTTGCAAAATATTTTTTAGTATTGATTTTTGTTCTAAAACAGCAATAAAATCGCAACTTTGTAAAACTGAGTCAAAATATGCTTGAAAAAGCGCACTTTTTGTAAAGGGTAGAGGCAGAAGGGCAATATCTTTTAAATCAATAAGGGCATTTTGAAATTTAGTTGCCAAATTTGGGCTTAAATGATAATTATTAGAAATAACGATTAATTGCTTAATTTTGTTTGCAACTTGATAAACTGGTTTTGGTAGGGTTAATTTTCCCACTTTAGTTTGATAATTTTTAGGTATAAATTTAAAACTAAAACCTTCGGCTTTTGTTTGTGGATCAAATTTTCGATAAATATTAGGATCTAAAATTTGATTTTCGTCGATTATTATTGTTTCATTAATCCCCAAATTTAAAGGAATGTTTGAGTTTGAGCAAAAATCAATATCATTAATTTTCCGGGTTTTTAAGAAAGTCATACTTTCAGCAAATGAGCCATAAAAAACAATAGAAGGATATTTTTTGCTAAATTCAAGGGCTTTTTTATAGTATTTATTCAAATTTTCATCTTTTAATTTATATAATAAAACAAAACTTAAACGGCTAATAAGGAAAATTTTCAAATATTTTTGGGCAATAAAAAGACTCTTTTTTTCAAAATGTTTAACAAATTGTATTTTTAAAAAAACTCCAAAAAGAAAATAAAACCAGAAGAAGGGCAAAGGTCAAAACGCTGCAAAACCAACTCACCAAATTTCTTTTACTCAGTAAAGTCTAAGCCCAAAACCTAAAAGAAAAAGTGAAATTATAGTTAAAATAACAATTAAAAATATCCGTAAAAATCGTAATGATTTTTCAACAAATATCGAACTTGAAAACTTAACATAATTATTAAGAATTATAGATTTTCTTGACAAGATCATTTTACTACCTTAACAATTATTAACGGTAATATCCGTAAATAAACTTTTCATATTTTGCTTTTTCATACTTATCATATGCTTTTTTGTAAGTTGCTTCAATTAATGTTGCTAATTTATTAGAACCGTCAAGCAAGAATCATACACTAGGCTCTAAAAAGCGATATCAGGGCACATCATAAACCTTGTAGTTAATCAATTTTAGTAACAACACTAATTTTGACAGGGATTTTTTTGTATCTATTAATTCGCGTGCTCTTTCAACAAAGTCATCAAGGTTTTCATTTTTATCCGTATATTTTGAAGATTCGGAGGCAAAAAATAAAGATGCTAAAGTTCCTGTGATTCCAGCAAAACTAGTTAATTTTACAGTGTTAATTTTTTTAATTCATTTAAACTTTGTGGACAACTTTGATATTAAATTATTTGCTAAGCTACTGTTTTTAGCAGCTTGGTTGATCCATGAAATAGGTTTGGGCAAACCTACAGAATCTATAATTTCCGAAACACCTAATATATACAAGGGATCATGAGTATCAACCAAATTTCCGAAAAAATATTCTATACTTTTATCAATAAAATATGACCCCGTCAAAAATGAGATAACATTTGAAAAAACATTAGAAATTTGAGTTAAAACCTTTTTATAACTTAAAACATTTTCAACAAAAGTTCTTAAATAATATGATAAATTATTCCAGTCTGAATCGCTAACATATTGGTCTAATTCAGATGTTTGCTTTGTTTCTAAATATTGTAAAAAACTTAAGTTGAAATTTGAATTATCGTGTTCTTCTAAATCCAAATTTAGTATAATATTTTTTGAATTCAATTCATTTATAATATTTAGAATTAAGCTTTTATCAAATTTTCTTGAAATTTTTTTTGATTCTGCTATAAGTTCTTTGATAAAATCAGCAAATTCATCCCTATTAGGCCCCCCATCTGACAAATAATTTTTTGATATTTGCTGTGGATAATTATTATAATTTCAATGTTCATTTTTTAAAATATCGGTATACATTTTTATCTCCAATTCTCAATTTGTTTAAATAAAACAGTTATAATTTGAATAGTATCATAAACTGATTTTTTGGCTATTAAATATTTGTGTTTATATATTTTTTTATTAATTTTTATTAATGTTTGTTTAAAGTAAAAAAATTTTATCTATTTTTAATTAAGCCTAATTTTAAAGCAAAAATATTTGCTTTGGAATAATAAAGTTTATAGCTAATTTTTAATTTTAAGATGTTTTTCAGTGTCTGAAAATTTTTTCTTAAATTTTTCTAAAAATAATGTAAAATTTATTTATTATGAAAAGCGAAAATAAGAAAAATTTGTTAAAATTTCTTAAAAATATAATAGTGGCAATGTTTGCAATTCGTAGTGTAAAACTTGCAGTTGAAATTACTTTTATTACTTTAATAGTTGTTTCTGGAATTACAGCGCCAGGTATAAAAGACCTAGATGAAAAAATACCTTTAAAGTTCACAACTTCCCAAATTACTTGTCTTATCATCTGGATTTTATTAAGTATCATAAACTGAATTTTATATGTTACTTATTTTATAAAATTAAATTTCCTTGAAAAATCTATATCTTTTAGCGAGTATGCAGCAGTGAAGGTGAAAATGTCATCAATTAGAACTATAGCAATTATTGGATTTTTCATAAGTTATGTTGATATTGCTTCAATGATAATGCTTCTAAGTTTTATGTCGCGTGAGCGAGACAAATTAGCAGGTGAAAGCCAATTAAGTGTTTAAATTTAGACTTTTTTCCTGATTTAGAGAACTTTCATTTCCTTTTATGTAGAAATTTTAATTTTTTTAAGTTGATAATTAGCTAATTAAGGGATTAAAAATTGTTTTTATCATTTCCTGAATTATGTTTTTTTGTGTTTTTTATTTTTTTTCAATTTAAATTTTTGAAAATATCAACAGCATGAACTAAAATAATGCCAATCGGTCCTGCAAAAATAAAAATATCTGCAAAATTAAAAGTACCACTCGAACTATAAAAAGGTAAAAATAGCAAATCTTTTACGGTATTATTGTTCAAAATTCTGTCAATTTCGTTCCCTCAATTGCCCGCTAACAATATTGCCATAAAAATTGTTAGTGAAATTTTTTTGCTAAACGGAATTAGAAATAATAGAATTACTGATAAAAGAAAAGCAAAAATATGGATTACTGTAAATCCGACAATTTTGTTAATTTGCGAAGTTACTCCTTGGTGCAAAAGAGGGCGAAATCCGATAAAACCTCAGGAAATATTTTTTATAAAACCTTTTTTGCTAGAAATTTCATAATCTTCTCAGGAAAAAATTAAATTTTTAGTTAACTGGTCAATTAGCACTAAAATTAAAACAATAAAAAAAGCGATAATAATATTTAAAAATAAGCGTTTTTTCCCAACCAATTGATATTTTTTTTTAACAAAATTAGTTATTTTTTGTATTATGAGTCTCATTTAAAACCTCAGAGCAACGTTGACAAACATTATCAATTTGTTCAAAATGATTTCAACATCTTGGGCATTTTTTCCAGTTAAGCAGTAGAATTTCTGTTTTATCATCACAGAAATCAACTTTTGCCACCATTAGCAATTTTACAAGATCAAGTGATTTGATAAAATCAGATTTGGTATTTATTAAAACCCCAACTTCATTAGGGCGTCTTATTTCTTTTGCTTGAATTTTTTGTTCAATTAGTTGATATATTGAATTTTTGATTTGAAAAAATTTTTCTCATTTTGTGTCAAGTTTTTCGTCAAAGTTGGACTTTTTAAAGAAATCTTCCATATGAACTGAAATTTGTTTGTTTTCTTTTTGAACATGGTAATAAATTTCCTCTGCCGTTGTTGGCATAATCGGGGCAATTGCAATATTTAGAACAATTAAAATTTCGTATAAGTTATATTGGATTTGTCTCCTTTTTAGCGAGTTTTTTTTATCAGCATATAAAATATCTTTAACAATTGATAGGTAAAAATTAGAAAATTCAATAATAAAATTATTGATTATTTTAACCACACGAACAAATCGATTTTGATCATAATTTAGGATTATTTCATTTTTCAGCTTCTGAATTTTATTATAAATATACAAATCAATTTCTGTTAATTCATATTTTTTGGGTTCAAAATCGACCAAATTTGTTATTAAAAACCTAATTGTATTGCGAATTTTACGGTAAATTTCTACATTTTGTTCAAAAATTGATTCAGAATAGACAACATCATTATAATATTCGCTATTTGCAACTCAAAGGCGAAAAATATCACAACCATATTTGTTCAAAATTACAATCGGATCAACACCATTTCCTTTAGATTTGGACATTTTATTGCCTTTTGAATCAACAACAAAACCATGGGAAAGCAGTTTCTTATAGGGCGAGAAGCCAAAATATATCACTGAATTTATCAAAGAAGAGTTAAATCAGCCCCGATATTGGTCAGAACCTTCAAAGTAAATATCAAAAGGAGCTTTTTCGCCATCAATATTTGCAGCTAAAAAACTAACTCCTGAATCAAATCAGACATCCAAAATGTTATTTTCTTTAGTCCAGCCTAAATTTTGGTATTCGCGAGGAAGAAGTTCATCAACGGTTTTTTCATACCAAATTGATGAGCCATGTTTTTCAACTAGTGAAATTATATGATCAAAAATTTCTGGTTTATCAAGAACCGGTTTTTTATTTTGATCATAAAAAATAATTAGCGGAATTCCTCAACTGCGCTGTCGCGAAATTAGCCAATCTTTTCTGTCAATTATCATTTTTTTTAAGCGATTTTTAAGTCAAATTTCCGGAAAATCAATTTTTTCTATTGCATTTTCAAGCTTTTTTTTGATTTTTTCAACTGAAACAAATCATTGTGGGGTTCCGCGATAAATTACCGGTTTTAATGTTCTTCAATCATGAGGAAATGAGTGTTTAATAAAACTTAGGTTCAAAATTGCTGATTTTTTGTCAAGGAATTCAGTTATTAATTTATTGGAATCTGCATAAAATAGCCCTGAAAATTGCCCTGCGTTTTCATTAAATTTTCCATCATCATTTACGTGCATAACCATTTCGAGGTTATTTTCTCGCCCGATTCAGTAATCATCTTCGCCAAAAAGTGGGGCTAAATGAACAAGTCCTGATCCTGCATCTAAAGTTACATGTTTTCCTGAAACAACCGGGCAAAATTTTTCAAAAATTGGGTGTAAATATTCAATTCCTAAAATTGACTTTCCAGTAAAACTAGCTATGATTTTATAGTCTTTTCATCCAAAAGTGGTACTTAATTTTTCTAGCAAATTTTCAGCGAGAATGTAAAAATTTTCACCACTTTTTAGGCGAATATAATTAAAATTTAGACCAACAGCAACTCCTGAATTTGCAATCAAAGTTCAAGGTGTTGTCGTTCAAATTACAAGTTTGTCATTTATATTAACAAAATTATTACCTTTTTTTATATTAAAACTGATAAATAATGAAGGTGATTTGTGAATTAGATATTCAATTTCAGCTTCAGCAAGGGCGCTTTGGCTACTTGGGGATCAAAAAATTGGCTTTAAAGCGCGATAAACAAGTCCGTCGCCAACCATTTTTTTGAATAATTTAAGCTGTTTAGCCTCATAATCGGGAGTATTTGTTTTGTAAATTTTTTTAAAATCAGTTAATAAATTTAGCTTTTTAAATTGTAGCATTTGCGCTAAAATCTGTGAATTTGCAAATTCATTTGACTTTTTGCGGATTTCAAGAACTGATTTTGATTCAATTTGGTTAATAATTTTGTTCTCAATTGGCAAACCATGAGTATCTCAACCCGGAACAAACGGTGAATAAAAACCTGCCATAGTTTTGTAGCGAACAATAATATCTTTTAAAACTTTATTAAGTGCATGTCCAATGTGGATGTCGCCATTTGCATAAGGGGGCCCGTCGTGGAGAATGAATCTTGGGCTGTTGTATCTTTTAGATAAAATTTTTTGATAAATGTGATTTTTTTCTCAAAAATCAGCATAAAATTTGTCTTTTTCTGTCAAATTTGCTTTCATGGCAAAATCAGAATTGAAAATATTTAAAGAATTTTTATAGTAATTTTTGCCCATTATTAGCTGTCCTTTTCTATTTTTTTTAGAATTGATTCAACATCTAATTCGCTAATTTCGCGAAGTTTAGTTTCTAGGTTTATTATCGGCTTGTTTTCTTTAGTTTTTGTTTTAATATTTTTGTTATTAGAATCGTTTTTTGAATAAAAAAAACTATTTTTTCCGTTATTTTTCACTATTTTGTTTTTTTGTGCAAAGAATTTATATTTTATTTTTGCATTAGTTTTTAAGTTTGCAAAATCAGAAATAGTAAAAATTTTTAAAGGTTTATTAAATTCAAAAACTTTTAAATTGTCACTAAAAACAGCGATACTTTTCGGAGTCTGAGAAAAGTCAAGCTGTGTTTCAAAGTTTTTTGGGGCTATTTTTTTATTCCCAAAATGTAAATTGGCAGTGTCAATTTTTTCAAATCGAGAATAAAAATCGATAACTGCAAGCGAATCTGATGTTTCAATAGTTTGGCTTGCAGTAACAAATTCGTTTTTGCGAAGACTTAAAATTTTGACTCCTGATGAATTTCGCGAATATATCGGTATTTCTGAGACACTTATTTTTAAAGCGCGATTTTGTGTTGTGAAAAATACAATGTTTTTCAATTTGTTTTCCAAAAATGCGCTAATAAATTTGTCATCCTCCTTAATGCGAAAAATATTTTGTAGCTTTTTCTGCCTAATTTTTGCTAGTTGTTCTAAACTCATTCGTTTTGCAAAACCGAATTTGGTGATAAAAATTAAAAACTGATTATCTTCAAAATTATCAACAAAAAAAGCGCTTAAAATATGATCAGCATTTGGGATTCCTAAAGTAATTCTTAAATTATTTGGCGCGCTTTTTAAATTTGATTCATCAATTTGATGGGCAGAAAAAATTGCTATATCTCCTTTATTTGTAAAAAAAATTCCTTTTTGCCGTTGGTTAATTTGATCTTGAAAAATAAAAATATCATTTTCTGGAAGTTGAGTTTTTTCAATTTCTTCGAGTGCAGAATTTTTTATATCTAATTTTTTATAAAGCCCAGATTTTGTAATTCAAAAATAAAAAAATTCATCTTTTATTAGATCGCCTTGGTTTATTTTTATTTTTAAATCAGAGTCGATAATTTGGGTTTTTCGAGGTTGGGTGTACAATTTTTTAAATTTTTTTAAGATTTGAATTAAATTTGTGTTAAATTCATCTTTATTTGCAACAAGATTTTCTAGCTTGCTAATATTTTCTTCTAAATTTTTTGACTCTTCACGAAAAGTTTGCTGCTCAATTTTAGAAAGGCGATACAATCTCATTGAAGCAATTGCATCAGCTTGAATTTCGCTAAAACCAAAAAATTTTATTAAATCGGCAATAACCCCAACTTTTGAATTATCAGATTCGCGAATAATTTTAATTACATCATCAGTTATTTCGGCAACCTTGAGAAAACCTTTAATAATTTCTAATCTTTTTTTATTTTTGTAAAGTTCAAAATTAAATTCAGCAAGTTTAATTTTTCTTAAATGCTCAAGATAGAAGAAAATTATTTCCTTAATTGTCAAAAGCTTTGGTGAATTATTACAAATTGCAACAGAATTATAAGAATAATGGATTTGTAAATCGGTTTTTTGAAGTAAATAAGTAATAATTAAGTCAGGATTAGCATTATTTTCTAGTTCAATAAAAATTGAGATTCCATTTTGATCAGATTGATCAATTACCTCTTTAATTCCGTAAATTTGCTCTTCAAAACGAATGTTGTCGATTTGTTGAATCAAATTTGATTTGGAAGTTCCAAAAGGAATAGCAGTAATTTCAATTATTTTTTGGCCTTTTTTTTCAGAAATTTTATAATTTGAACTTATTTTTATCTTGCCTTTTCCAGTTTTAAAAGCATCAAAAATGCCCGATTTTCCATAAACAATTCCTCCTGTCGGAAAATCAGGGCCTAAAATCACTGTAGAAATTTCTTCAATCGAAATTCCGGGATTTCTAATCATCAAAATTGTTGCATCAATTACTTCGCCTAAGTTGTGCGGGGGGATTTCGGTTGCAAATCCGCTTGCGATTCCAATTGCGCCATTAATTAGTAAGTTAGGAAAAATTGCAGGTAAAATTGTTGGTTCTTTTTCACTATCATCAAAATTAGGGCAAAAACTTACAACATTTTTTGAGATTAGTTCAAGTAAATGTTCACTTATTTCTGAAAGTCTCACTTCTGTATATCGCATTGCCGCTGGAGGGTCGTCGTCAATTGAGCCTTTATTTCCGTGCATTTCAACAAGTGGAATATTCATTTTTCATTCCTGAGAAAGTCTAACAAGAGCATCATAAATTGAACTATCACCGTGGGGGTGATATTTTCCGATAACATCACCGACAACTCTAGCTGATTTTTTGTAATTTTTACTATTCTTTAATCCTAATTGCCACATTGAATAAAGAATTCGTCTTTGAACAGGTTTTAGACCATCTCTGACATCAGGAATTGCCCGATGTTGAATTATATATTTAGAATAACGAATGAATTTTTGCGCCAAAATCTTTTCTAATTTGGAATTAATTATCAAATCTAGGCTTTTATTCATATGTTGGTCCCATTAAATTGTCAATAAAATTATCTTCAAGTGAAAAATCAACATTCTTTTCTATTCAATTTTTACGAAGATCAGATTTTTCTCCCATTAAAATTTTGAAATTTTCCTCAACTTTTGCATAATCATCGATTAAAACTTTTTCCAAAATTCGTTTTGCAGGGTCCATTGTTGTTTCTCAAAGTTGATTTGCATTCATTTCTCCAAGCCCTTTATAACGCTGAATTTGCAAGTTTTTCCCATTAATTCTTTTTTGAAACTCTTTTTCTTCCCAAATAAAAATATCTTTTTTACCTTTTTCACTGATTCGATATAAAGGAGGCTGAGCTATAAAAACCAAACCATTTTCGATTAAAGGTCGCATGTGTAGGAAAAGAAAAGTCAAAATTAGAATTTGAATATGCGCGCCATCATTATCAGCGTCGGTCATAATGATAATTTTGCCATAATTTAAGTTTTTAAGGTTAAAATTTTGACCAACCCCTGTTCCTAAAGCGCTAATAATTGCAATAATTTCTTCATTTTTCAAAAGTTCAATTAACCTTGTTTTTTGCGCGTTAACAATTTTACCTTTTAAAGGTAAAATAGCTTGAAACTCACGGTTTCTAGCGAGTTTAGCAGAGCCGCCAGCAGATTCGCCCTCAACTAAAAAAAGTTCGCGATTTATAGCTTTTTTTGAATTTGCGGGCGTTAATTTACCTGATAGAATTCGTTTTTCTTTTGTTATTGATTTAGTAGTTTTTGACTCAATTATGTTTAATTTGGATTGCTGACGTTGGCGATAAATTTCTAATAAAAAGTTGATAATTTTAGTTGCAATATCTTTATTTAGCGCAAAAAAGGACATTAGATTTGTAAAAATAATTTCTTCTGTGACTGTTTTTGCTAAAATTGTCGATAATTTGTTTTTTGTTTGACCTACAAATTCAAGAATCGGCTCAGGTATTCGAAGTGATAAAACTGCTGAAAGACCAACTTTTGCATCAGAAAATTCCAAAAATTGTTTAGTTTTAATTAAATTATTTTGTTGTCCGTAAGTGTTAATTGCTTTTAAAAATCCTAATTTAAAGCCATTTTCATGACTTCCGCCTAAATTAGTTTTTACATTATTAACAAAAGAAATAATGTTTTCTTGTTGCGAATCAACATACTGGAATGCAAATTCTACTATAATTTCTTGCATTTTTTCTTTAAAACTAATAATTTTATCATGTATTTTGTTTTGGCTTTTGTTTAAAAACTCTACAAAACCTTTAATACCATTTTCACAGCTAAAATTTTGACTAATATTATTTTTTAAGTCAATAAAATTAATTTTTAAGTTGTTAACCAAAAAACAAGTCTCACGTAAACGAGGAATTATTATTTCTGGTTCAAATTCAGTGTGTGAAAAAAGCGAAAAATCAGGTAAAAATTTAATTTTTGTTCCTGTTGTTTTGCTTGAATCAATAACTTTTGTTCGAGTCTCAATTTTTCCACCGTTAATAAAAGATGTATAAAATAATTTTGTATTTCGGTTTACAAAAATTTCAAGTTTTTTAGAAAGAGCATTAACAACTGAGGAACCAACACCATGAAGTCCGCTAGCAGTTTTGTAGATTTCATCAGAAAATTTAGCACCCGAATGTAATTCACTAAAAACTAATTCAACACCAGTTTTTCCTGTTTTTTTATGAATTTCAGTTGGAATGCCTCGTCCATTATCGCTAATTTCAATTGAATTATCTGTATTAATAGTTAGCGAAATTTCATCGCCATATCCTGCAATCACTTCATCAATTGCGTTGTCAAAAATTTCTCAAATTAATTGGTGCAATCCGTTGATATCGGTGGATCCAATATACATTCCTGGCCGTTTTCTGACTGCCTCAAGACCCTTTAAAAGTTTAAGTTTTTCAACTGAATAACTCATGCAATCTTTTCTAACCTTTCTAAAAACGAGTAAGTTTTTCACATAAATTTTATACAAAAAGATAAAAATTTTAGCAAAAATTTTAATGCAAAATTAAGAAAAGATGATAAAATTAATAAAAAAAGTTAAATTTTGTTAAGTTTTTATTATTTTTAAAGCAAAATTAAATAAAAAAGTATTATTAGAGAAAAGAGACTTTAAATGAAAAAAATAGCAATTAATGGATTTGGAAGAATTGGAAGATTGGCGCTTCGTCGTCTTTTTGAAGTTAATGATGAAAATTTGAAGGTTGTTGCAATCAATGATTTAACAGATGCAGCAGTTTTAGCGCATCTTTTTAAATACGATTCAGCACATGGAAAATTTAATGGAGAAATTACAGTTTTAAAAGAAAATGGCAAAAACTACCTTAAAATTAATGGTGAAAAAATCCTCGTTTTTTCTGAAAGAGACCCAAAATTATTACCTTGAGAAGAACTTGGAATTGATTTAGTGGTTGAATGCACAGGATTTTTTGCTTCTAAATCAGGTGCAAGTTTACATTTAGAAGCTGGTGCAAAAAAGGTAATTATATCTGCGCCCGCCGGAAATGATGTTAAAACTATTGTTTATAATGTAAATTGTGATACAATCGATAGAAATGATAGAATTTTATCATCTGCTTCATGTACTACAAATGCACTTGCTCCACTTGTAAACGCCCTTGATAAAGAATTTGGAATAAATCACGGATTTATGACAACAATTCACGCTTATACAGCGGATCAAAGACTACAAGATGCGCCGCATAGCGATTTAAGAAGAGCTCGAGCTGCCGGGGTTAATTTAGTTCCTTCATCAACTGGGGCTGCAAAAGCAATTGGTCTTGTTGTTCCATCTTTAACAGGAAAACTTGATGGAATTGCAATTAGAGTCCCCGTAATTACAGGATCTTTTGTTGATTTAAGTGTCGAATTAAATACAACCCCATCTGTTGAAGAAGTAAACGAACGCATTAAAAAATATGCAAACGAGTCTTTTGCATATTGCAATGAACCCATTGTTTCTAGCGATATCATCGGGGACAAACATGGTTCAATTTTTGATGCAACTTTAACAAAATTTGTCGAAGCCAATGGGAAAAGACTCTATAAATTATACGCCTGGTATGATAATGAGTATTCATTTGTTTCCCAATTTGTAAGAGTGATTAGATATTTTGTGAAAAAATAATAGGAATAACCTTAGCAACAACAGCAACAATAAATAAATAAACTCTAAAATAAAAACAGAAAGAAAAAAGTGGCAAATTTCTTAAAAATAACAAAATTCCTAAAAATAATTAGTATTTTTGGTGTTTTTTTACCGCTTTCTTCTTGTGGTTATTATAGCTCGATTCCGCTTGTTAAGGAAGTTAAACCGGAATTTGAAAAACAACAAGATCTTGAAAAACAACAAGATCTTGAAAATAAACCTGTTCAAGAACTCAAAAAGCCAAAAAACAACGATTTTTATGGTGCTTCTGAGTCTGAGAATAAAAGCAAAGATTTTGAACAAAAAGCGGAAATAAATAAGAAAAACTTTATTAAAACAGACAAAAATTCTTCTGTTTTAGAAAAATCAGAAAATATACCGATAAATAAAATAAATAAGGTAGAAAATTCCCAAACCCAAACCCAAACCGAAGATAAAAAAATTAACATTCAAAATCAACCTAGATTCCAAAAAAACGATAAAGAATTTGAAAAAAAAGGCTTACAGGTTGATAATCCGGTTAAAACTATAAATAATGAGTCTGGAAAATCTCTTGAATTAAAAAAGCGGGAAACAAGCAAAGAAAATGAAATTCCCAAATCTGATGATTCAGGAAAAATTAAAGAATTAAGTAGCAGAAAAACTGATCAATCTAAAACCTACGATAAAAAAAAGGATAATTTTAATATTGTAAAATTGTCGAAATTTAGCGACAGTGGAAAAGTGCAAAAGATTTACTTTGGTAAAAATCTTTCTGGTTTTAACACTTTCAAAATAGAAACAGAAAATTCAATTTTCCGCGAAAACGATCAGTCGTTTTTAGGCTCAAAGAACGAAAATTTAAATATTTACCTACTTGACAGGTTAGACGCAAATAAAGTAGAAAAAACAAGTCCTGTACGTTCATATTCTGTTAATTATTGGAACAAAAAAGTTAGAAACATTTATTATAAATTAAATTATTTTGGATTTAAATCCGTAGATTATTCTGATAATAGATACAAAGAAACTTTTCAAAGAAACATAAGATTTAGTTCGGGAACTTCTATTTTGCTTGACACAAACGGAAATGAAGCGCTTTTTTTGACGAACAAACACGTTTTGTACAATAAAAAAAATCAACCAATGTGACATTTTTTTGGTTATCCTTTCATTATTTTCTATTTTAATAACAAAATTAATTTTCTTCCTTCACCTGATTATTCTCGAATTCTAGATATTTTATATATTAAGGAAGACTACGAAAAAAGGGAACAAAAATTCGAAAAAAAACAAAATGCAAGGACAAAACAAGTTTTTGTAAAACAAGTTTATGAAAAATATTTCCGGGTTGTGGAGAATTTTAATTCTCATAAAAAAGACCTTGGACTTTTTTACTTTAAATATAAAGATTTTATTAGTGATTTTCTAGCAGCAGGGAAATTTTTTGAAGAAAATAGAAACATAATAAAGGAAAATTTTTCCTGGGCAAAATCCACTGATATACAAACTAAAATGCGAAACTTTGAGAAAAGTGCGACACTTTTTAGCAAATATTTCGAGGAAATGGAAAAAAATGGCGCAGTTAAATTAAGCGACAGATTATGAAAAGACGGCGACATTGATTATGAGACAAAATTAGGATTATTTTATCCTGATAAAACCGCAGCGAAAAATATGTTCAAAGGCGTTTATATACGCAAACAAGATGCAATATTTTTTGTCACAACGGGACACGGCGCATCAGGAAGTGGAATTTTTAACGATGATGGTTCCCTTGCATTTATAAATTATCTTATCATTCAGGACCCAAAACAAAAAGGCTATTATTACGATCAAAATAATTTGTCTAATTATATAGCAGCGGCAATTCCGTTAAGAACTCCATTTGTTGATTTAACAAAGGAAATTAGTAAATTTTATTTTAATAAGAGCTAAATTATTCTATAAAAATAAAGCTTTTTCTATTTTTTCAAGGGCTAAGAATTAGGCTAGAACAGCAATAATTTTTCCGTCTCACACATTAGCGCCTTCGATTTTAATGTCAATAAATTCGCCTAATTTAAATCTGCGTTTGTTGTTATAAACACAAAAACCATCTTCGGTTAACTGATAAGGGTCGCTTTCGTTATCGGGTAAATTTTTATTAATTACCATGGCATCAAAAAGCCCATTAATTTCAACAAAAAAACCAGATTTTATAATTGCAGTTATTTGCGCACTGAAGGTTTGCCCAATTAGTTGTTTTGCATACTCAGTTTTTTTAATATTTACAATTTTTCTTTCTAAATTAAAGGCTTTTTGTTCTAATTCAGTAGTTAAGTAAGAGTTTTTATTAAGAATCTCTTTAAAAAAGTCATAATTTTTGTTCTTTTCAAAAATAAAAAAACGAATAATTCTATGTAAAATTAAATCTGGATAACGTCGAATCGGGCTAGTAAAATGACTATAGAAATTTGCAGCCAATCCAAAATGTCCTATGTTTTCTGTGCTATAAACAGCTTTTTGCATTGTTCTTAAAATTGAATATTTCAAAAAATTGTCATTATTTTCGGCTTTTATCTTTTCAATTGTTTTGGCAAATTCTTTTGAATTTGTGTTTATGTTTAGGCTATTTTTTATACCTAAAGCATTCAAGATTTGGTTAAAATCTGTTATTTTTTCAGGATCAGGCTTGCTATGAACGCGGTATAAAATTGGAATTTTTCTTTTCGTTAGGAATTCAGAAACATTTTCATTGGCTCTGATCATAAAGTTTTCGATTAACATTTCAGAAATTCCCCTTTTTTTTAATTTTAAGGATTTTGTAAAACCATTTTCGTCTAAAATAATTTTTACATCATCAATAGATAAATCAATATAACCTTCCTTTTTTTTGAATTGTGAAAGCACAGTATTTAATTTTAAGGCTATTTGTAACATATTTTCCAAATTGTCATTGTTAAAACTGAATTTTTTCGCAAAAAAATTATTAACCTGGTCGTATGTCAGCTGTCATTTTGAATTAATAATAGAAGGGTAGATTTTAATATACAAATTTTCTCCCTTTGTATTAATTAAAGATTCCATTGTCACTGTAAATCTGTCAACATTTGGTTTTAGTGAACAAATCCCGTTAGATAATTCTTCTGGTAACATTGGTATAACAGTGTGAGGAAGATAAATTGATGTACCCCGATTTTGCGCCTCAATATCGATGGCGCTATCTTGTTTTACATAATGAGCTACATCAGCAATGTGAACTTTTAAAAGAAAATTTCCTTGGTTTGTTTCCTGTACAGAAATTGCATCATCAAAATCTTTTGTATCTTCGCCATCGATTGTAATAATTAATTCGTTTCTTAAATCTATTCGATTTTCATCAATATAACCAACATTTTTTTCTATTTTTGATGCTTCCTGAATAACATCAGTGTTAAATTCGTTTGAAACTTCAGATTCAATTATAGGTATTTTCACATACAAAAAAGGTTCGTTTTTGTGGCCAATTTTTTGAATTTTGCTTATTTTTAGAATATTTTTTTGGTAGTCGATGATTTTTACTTTGTAATAATTATCGACAACTAAATCGTCAATTGAATTTCACCTAAAAAAAAATGAGCCTTTAAAATTTACAGGCTCAAAATCTCAAAAGTTTCCATTTTTAAAGGCTTTTCCGATTAAAAATTTTGTATTTCTTTGAATAATTTTGGTAATAACACCAAAAATTTGATCAGTTTTAAGGAAATCGGCATAAATGTTGATTCTAACTTCATCATTTTCTAGTGCGTTTGCCGTAAACCGCGCGGGAATAAAAATATTTTTGTTTTTTATCGGGTTTTCTTTGTCTTCAACAAAACCAAAAGCTGATTGCGTTGCTCTGTAAATTCCAACTTTTGCCCTAAGAAGTTTGGGTGAATAATATTTCCCTTCAGCAGTTTTAAAAATAACAAAATTTTCAATAAGGTTGCTAATTTGACTGGTTAGTTTTTGGTTTAGGTTAAAAGGGATGTTAAATTTTCTAACAATTTCAATAAATGTTCTTTCTTTTTGAAGAAAATTTTTTAAACGTTCTTCTGGTACAATTTTCATAAATTTTTTATAATAACCTAATGACTAATGAAAGTGCAAGAAAAATAAAGCCAAGTAAAAACATTGCTCATTTTGTAAATTTTTTAAATCCTCGTTCTTTTGAAACTTGAAACAAATCAAGATCACTAGAACCAATAAGCGCTCCAGAGAAAGAGTTTGAATGCGGCGACATAAGTAGTGAAATCAAAATAATTAAAACACCAAAAATAGCAATAAAAGTGAGGATAATTGTTTTTAACATAATATCTAACCGATAAAAAAAAAAAAAAAATAATAGTAATTATACTATAAAATTAAGCAAGTTTAAATAACAGTTTTAAAAAAAAATATTAAAAATCGAAAAACAAAGAAAACTTTGGCTATTTGCCTGATTTCCACGATGATTTTTTGTTTTTTTAGTGATTCTATATGTTTTAGAAAATCATTTAGAATTTCGCCTTTAAAAAAAAGATTAGTTTCGTATTGAAAGATTAAGGACCGATAATCTAAATTCGATGTTCCAATCATTCCGAATCTATCGTCGGTAATTATTGATTTCCCGTGAAAAAAAATTTCTTTAAAATAGTAGATTTTTGCCCCTTTATTTAATAATTTTCTAGCAAAAAAATCGTTAAAAATTTTAATTATTCTTAAATCATTTCTGCCAGGCAAAAAAATTTCCACCTCAATCTTTGCCAGCAAAACATCTTCTAAAGCATCAATAATTTTTTGGGTTGGGACAAAATACGGGGTAAAAATTTTTATATTTTTTTTTGCTGAATAAATTTTTTTTAAAATAAAGCCTTCAATTAAAGAGTGTTCAAGATTTGGGCCGTTTTGAACAACAACTCCTACATTTTTTGGTTCTTCTTCTTGGGCTACCAAATCGTTTATATTGCAAAAACTATTTATTTTTTCTTTTGATATATTTTTTTTCCCTCATTTCGATCAATGAAATAAGAAATTTTTGCAATAAGTTTGCACAATTTCACCTTCAAGTCTAAGATTTAAATCCATTCAATATCCAAAATTTTTATCAAAACCTGAATATTCTTCGGAAATATTATTTCCGCCGGTATAAACAATTTTGCCGTCGATAAGATAAACTTTTCGATGATTTCTATAAAAACTTTGCCCAGAAATAAAAGGAATTTTAAAAATATTAAATAGTAAAACATCGATTTTTTCTCTCTTTAATTCGATTCATTGACGCGTTTTTATAAAATATGTGCCAAAAGAATCAGCTAAAATTTTTACCTTAACACCTTGTTTTCTTTTATCGATAAGAATTTTTTTTAACTTCCTTCAAACAAAATCATTTTTTATTATATAAACATCAATAAAAATGTATTTTTTTGCATTTTTAATATCGTTGAAAAGTTTTTCAAAAAAACTGTGACCATCAACTAACAAATTTCCGTTAAATTTTTTAATTGGAGAAGAAAAGTATTTATTTGAGAAGTTCAGCAAAATATCCTCATCTTTATGAGTTGCGTCTATTTTTTCCTCAACACCTTCATTTATGCTAACAAAATGTTGATATTGTGAAAAATATTGACTTATATGTTGGCTGTTTAGGTATTTTCTGCCTAAAAGAATGTACGAAATTGGTCCTATTATTGGAAAAATTGAGCAAGCAAGCAATCAAGAAATTTTAGTTTCGATTCTTCTTTTTTGGAATAATAAAAACAAATTAAAGAAAGAAGTGGATGCATAAACCGCAACAATGGTTACAATTGAAATTCAACTTTTATTTTTTGATAAAAAATGTTGAATTAGATACATTGTTGTACTAAATAACACTAAAAATATGGTTAGAAAACAATAATAAAAAAATCACTTTGTGAATTTATGCATTATAGTAACAATTTTACTATAATTTTGGAGCCTGACCTTGATTTTCCTTTAGTTTTTCAAAAATTTGTTCTTTTATTTCATTAAATAATTTAGGGTTATTTTCAAGTAATAGTTTTAAATTTATTTTTCCTTGAGCAATATTTTCGCCTTTATAAGCAAATCACGAACCTTTTCTTACAAGAATTCCATGCTCTTCCCCTAATTGAGCAATTTCAGCTGATTTTGAAATGCCTTTTGCAAAAACAATTTCCACTAAAGCAGTTTTAAAGGGAATAGCAAGCTTGTTTTTAACCACTTTTATTTTGACGCTATGTCCTGTTATGTCATTTCCAGTAGTGATTTGTTGCATTTTTCTGACATCTAATCTAATTGATGCATAGAATTTAAGCCCTCTTCCGCCCGGGGTAGTTTCAGGATTGCCAAAGATTATGCCAACTTTTTCTCTAATTTGATTAATAAAAATTACTGTTGTACCGTTTTTGTTTAAAGATGCTGTAATTTTTCGAAGCGCTTTTGACATAAGCCTAGCTTGAGCACCAATAACCTGATCTTTCATTTCCCCTTGAAGTTCAGCAATAGGGACTAAAGCTGCGACTGAATCTACAACGATTAAGTCAATTGCTTTTGTTTTTGTTAAAGTATCAACAATGTCTAGTGCTTGCTCACCTGAATCTGGTTGCGAAAGTATTAAATTGTCAATATCGATTCCTAAATTTTTTGCATATTGTGGATCAATTGAGTGTTCTGCATCGATAAAAGCAGCAATTCCTCCTTGTTTTTGAACTTCAGCAATTGCGTGAAGGCTGATTGTTGTTTTTCCGGATGATTCAGGTCCATAAATCTCAATAATTCTGCCTTTCGGAAAACCTCCAATTCCTAAAGCCATATCGATTGCCAAACTTCCTGATGAAAAGACCTCTGTATCAATTGGAGGTTTTTCACCTAAAACCATAATTGATTCGGTTCCAAATTTTTTTTTAATTTCTGCAAGCGCATGTTTTAATAGTGATTTTTCGTTTGTTTCTGTCATAATGGCTCCCTATATTTTTGTTTTTTAATTTTTAAGTATATATATTTCAATTTAAGCTTTTTTAAAAAATTAACTAAAAAAAAAGAAAAAATTGGGAAAAAATAGCAGTTTTTCCTATTTTTAGTAAAATTTCGTTTTTTTTCTTAAAATATTATGCTAGGGTGGAATATAAAAAGCCATTCTGCCCTAGCAAATCAATTTTTTCTTATTATTAAACTTACGAAATTTGAAAAATTTAGTAAAATTTTCAATTATGAAAAAAATTTCGATTGGATTAACTAATGAATCATTTCGTGATGATAACAAATTCTTGCAGAAAAAAGTTTATAATGGAATGAATCACAAAATTGATTATAGAATTCTATCAAATTTTAAATTTGTTCCAAAGTTAATTTTAGATTCAGAGGAATTAATTATATGAGAGTGGATTGATGGAAATAATGTTGAATTAACTACCGAATCGCTTAAAAAAATAGCAGTTCAATTAAAGAAGGTTCATGACTCTAATCTAAAATTTCCGCCCTCAAATCACGCATTTCGAATTGAAAATTATTTGAAAATTTTATCTGAAAAAGGTATAAAAAATAAAATTATTATTAAATACGAAGCTTTCATTAAAGAAATACTTCGAAATATGGATAAAACTAAACCTCTTCATAACGATTTGTGATTGACTAATATGGTTGAAAAAAACCAAGAAATTTACTTTTTAGATTGAGAATATGCATCAAAAGGCGATATTCATTTTGATCTAGCTTATTTTATCGAATCAGCCAGATTAGATGCTGAGCATGAACGAATTTTCTTAGGTTTTTATGGAAAAACTAATTATAAGGATATATTATTACAACGAATTTTTGTTTTATACCTAATAATTTTATGAGTAAACGCCCAGAAAACTAAGCATTTTGATGATGCTCCCTATATGGCAAAATTAGAAAATTTATATTCACAATTTTTAGCTTGGAAGGAATAAAATGAGATTTATTGACCATGTTTCAATCGAAGTTGAAGCCGGAAAAGGAGGAGATGGGGTTGTTTCTTTTCGAAGAGAAGCGCACGTTGATAAAGGCGGGCCTGATGGCGGCGATGGCGGCGATGGCGGTTCAATTTATTTTGTTGGCGATTCTGGTTTGAATACTTTATTGCAATTTTATCAAACAAAAAAAATTTTTGGTAATAATGGCGAAAATGGTAGGTCAAAAAATCGAAAGGGAGCAGCTGGAAAAGATATTTTTATAAAAGTACCTATAGGAACTCAAGTATATGCAAAAAATACTTTAATTTGTGATATAATTTTGCAAAAGGAATATTTAATAGCTCGTGGAGGCAAAGGGGGGTTAGGGAATAACCGTTTTAAGAATTCTAAAAATAAAGCACCTAGAATTTCCGAAAATGGTGAATTAGGACAAAAGTTTAACCTTAATCTTGAACTAAAAGTTATTGCTGATATTGGACTAATAGGCAAACCAAACGCAGGAAAATCTACGCTTTTGTCACTGATTTCTAATTCAAAACCTAAAATTGCAAATTACGAATTCACAACTATAGTTCCACAATTAGGGCTTGTAAAAATTTATGATAATTCATTCATTGTGGCCGATCTTCCAGGTTTAATTTCAGGGGCTAGTTCTGGAAAGGGAATGGGGTTTGTTTTTTTAAAACATATAGAAAGATGTGTAGCGCTTGCTCATATTGTCGATTTTGGAACCGAAGAAAAAAATCCTATTAATGATTTTCTTGAAATCAATGACGAATTAGGAAAATTCAGTCAAAAATTATTAAATTTAAAGCAAATAATAATTGCAAACAAATATGATTTACCAAATTTTCAAAAAAATTTAGAGAATTTTCAGAAAAAATTTCCTAAAATCCCAATAATTAAAGCTAGTTTAATTTCGCATAATAAAAAAGAATGTGAAAAAATAAAAGAAAAAATGTTTGATTTAATTAAAAAAAGTAAAAAAAATCTAAAGATTCAGCCGATAAATGAGATTCCAGTAGAATTTAATTTAGAAGCTCCTTTTTTGATAGAAAACAAAAATCTTGGATTTTACGAAGTTAAAGGTGAAATAATTAAAAAACTTATTAATAAAATTCCTTTAAATTCTCAAGAAAATATTTTTAGATTTAATACTAAAATCAAAAATATTGGGCTTTGAGATGAATTAATTAAACAAGGGGTAAAATCAGGCGATACAGTCAAAATTTATGACCTTGAATTTCAATGAACCTAAAATATTTTTTCAAGTGAGGGCATTGTTTCATGTATTTTTTATATATTAAAACTAAAGGAGCCAGATAAATGGACGACATTCGCAAACCTAAAAGATCATTACGTAAAAAATTAAAAAACCCATCAGAATGGTCATTTGTTGAAAAAAAATCATTAGTATCTTTTTTATTTTTATACCATAAGGCAAGCAAATTAAATTCACAAAAAGAAAAAGTATATGAAACTTTAGGGTTAAGCAATAAAATGGATGATTTGCCAATTTCATCAATTGAACGCGCACTTTCTCTATTAGAACCTAAATATACTAAGCTTTTAATCAAAGAATTTATTGATAATGATCGGAACTGGATTAAAAAGTATTGGTCAAAATCAACCTATTATAAAAATATGCACAAGGCAATTGACCAATTTATCATAATTTTAAATCTTTAACATATGAATTTAGAGCTTGTTTCTCGTGAAAATCCCGAAATCCAAATTGCAAGAAATTACGGGCAAATTTCATTTAGTTATGTATCAAGTTCTTCTCCACACGGAATTAGACAATTTGTTAAAATTCAACGCGATCTTACATCAGATCAATTTAGTGTAATTGTTACTGTCTTTTCAAAAATAGTTGGGAAAGTTAATGTTTATGTACAGGTAAATAATGCTGCCCCAACTGCGCCAAAGTTACTTGAATTATTTCCTGAAAAATTTAATCAAGCAGTTTTTGTTTTTGGTGGTCCAAATCAAATAAAAGATAAAACAGCTGATTTTAAATTTCCGAAGTTAGATAATATTTTAGTATATCTAACAAAAGAAAATGAACAGAAAATTTTATTGGATAATGTTCTAAAATTGCGTAATTTTTCAGATGCAAATAAAGAGTATTCAATAAAAAATAAAGGAATTGGGTTCAAAGTTTTAAAATCAATTAAAATGGCGAATCTAGGCGCTGATGCCTCGATTGAGTTTTCAAAAACTTATGAAAAAATTGAGGAAAACACAATTTATTTTTTCCCTGATAAATTTAGCCAAAAAAAACATAATCAAAACGTTTTTAAAGTTGGTGTTGATCCTGAAGTTTTTTATGCCGGAAATATTGACAAAAATATAAACATTACTAATTTAAAGTTAACTAATTTGCCGGTTAAATCAACAAGTGGTTCAAAAAATTATTTGGATTTATCCTTCCAATTTCGACAAGATATCTATGATAAAAATAAAAAACCTGAAGTAATTGCGGGAAAATATATTGTAGGAGATATTTTTATAATATCAAATACTTATTATGATTCAACGGAAAGAACGGTTTTTTCTGGGAATTAGCAAATTTCTCACCAAGGTTTTGTAATCCCTTATAATTTTTCTGGAACTTTAAATCCAAAAGTTGAAATGAGTATTAACAATGATTATAAAAAGATAAATGTCGCTTTTTCTCAAGAAATTATCAAAAAGCTAATTGATTATGAAAAAAAGAATGGAATTTACAAGCTGAAAATCACAAATTATTCCACCCCTTTTATTAAATCAGATCAAATTAGAATTTCAAATCAAGATTTCAAATATGTTTCTACTAATTTTTTAACAATTCAACAGCTAAAAGATCTTTCGTTTACAAATTTTAGAGAAGAAGATGAAGAAAAAAAATTAGAGGAATAAATTGAAAATTGCTATTAAAATCGCAACAGCCCTAATATCAACAGTCATAATTGCTGCTGCCGGTTTCGGAGGTTGATATTTGTATAATCAAAAATTACAAAATTCAATACCCCCAATAAAAAAACAACTTGATTTTGACGTAAAAAATGAAAATGAATACAAAGATAGCGATGTTTTCCCTAATATTTATGCCAATGACTTTTATGATACAATTAAAGTCAAAGATGGAGAAGTTTATATAGATGAATGATTAGTTGAAAATGTAATTAAAGAAATTGTTTCAAAAATTAAAGTTGCTTTCGGGTCGGTGAATTTTCGATACCAAATAGATGAAAAAAAAGATACAATATATATTGAAATTCTTTGAAAATATAAGAAAAACAAGTTAAACCGAAACTATAAAATTAGTTTATATCAAGATGTTTAATATTATTTATTTTTTAAAAATTCAGTATAATTATTTTTGATTTTATGCCAAAAATAATTGCACACATAGATATTGACAATTTTTTTGTTTCATCAGAAATTAGACTAAATCCGAAACTAGAAGGACAGCCAATTGTAATTTCTCGAAACGAGAATTTTGCAATGGCTGTTTCTGTTTCTGAAAAAGTAAAAGAAAAAGGATTTAAAATTACAGATAAAATCTCTGATATTAAAAAAAATATACCTAATTTAATTGTAATTAAGCCAAATCTAAGATATTACAATTTTTTATCAAAGCAATTTTTTGATTATATCACTAAAAATTTTACTAAAAAAATTGAAATTTATTCAATTGATGAATGTTTTGTTGACCTAACAAATTTTTCTAGAAAATTTAATACGATCTTAGAAATGTTGTGATTTATTAAAAAAAAGTCAATTAAAAATTTTGTATTACCCATTTCAATCAGTGTTTCTTATAATAAATTGCTTGCAAAAATGGCGACTAATTTAGCCAAAAACACAAAATTAAGAGTTATGACGCTTACAAAAGCTAATGTTCCTAAATTAATTTGCCCGCAAAAAATTAAAAATCTTTTTGGTATAGGTATTCAAATCGAGCAAAAACTAAAAGATGTTGGAGTTTTTACTGTAGCAGATCTTTTAAAAAAAGGGATTAATAATGAAAAGATAGTCAAAATTTTAGGGATTAATCGCCACTATTTTTTTCAATCTCTTACAAGAATAGGAGATGATAATGTTAGTGATAAGCTGAAAAAATTTAAAAGTCTTTCACATTTTTCCACTTTTCCAATAGAAATTTTATTAACTAAAAAGAAAATTTTAGATGTAATTTCCAACTTTTTGTTAGATTTAGTAGAAAAATTAAAGAAATATAATAAAGCCGTTAATCGTGTGGAATTTGTTTTTAAGTTAAAAAAAAATAACATAAAGGATTGAATATTTTCTGATATAAGCACCCCTTCTAATGATTATGATTTTCTTTATAGTAATTTAGTTGCGCTTGTTGAAAAAGTTGAGAATTTTTCTTCAATTCATGGTTTTGGTATTAGCCCATTAAAAGTTTCGCATTATGATAAAAGCATGTTAAAAACTAATCCTAAAGTGAAAAATATTATTTCAAGCGTTAATAAAAGCATAGGATCTAAAAAATTATTTGTGCTAAATTACCTAAAAAATTAAAAAAATGAAACAAATTTTACATTTGTATTTAAAATTATTTTTTGCAATATCAATAATTTTGACTTTTGTTGGAATTTGGGATTATACATTAGCGTTAGGTTGGTTTTTTTCATTAATTAGCGTTTTGATATCGATGTTTTTAAAATTTTTATTTTTAGCTAAAGTTATAAAGAATGTCAAAAGAAAAACAAAAACTACTGTTTTTATAGTATTTTTTGTTCATATTCTATTAATTTTATTACAAGGGTTGATTTTAACTTCTATTTATTTTATTAATAAAACATTTCAAAATATTAACTTTGAGAACAATTTTAAAGTTTTTTTAAACCCAATTAATATTATTTCTTTTATTTTTGGATATACAATTTTTCCAATTAGTGTTATAATTAATGTCTTAATATTAAATAAAAAAAGGGGGTAATAATGGATTTTTTCTCAAATTGAAATCAACCACAATTATTTACTCTTTTTATTTTAGTAGTTTTCGCAATCATTTTATCAATTATTATTTTTTTTCACATAAAAAAATCCAAAATTGATAAATCACCATCAGCGATTGTTTTATTTGCAGAATCTTATTTAATTTTTATTGATGATCTCGTTGAGACAGCAGGCGAAGGTTATTTAAATAAAACAAAGCCTTATATTTTTTCGCTTTTTACATTTTTTTTGTTAGGAAATTTATTATCACTTGTTGGTTTGGAACCAATTTCAACATCAATTTCAGTCACTTTAAGTTTGGCATTTGTTAGTTGATTTGGTATTTTTGTAGTTGGCGCACTTTATTCAAGGCGAGGATATTTGTTTGATTTTGTAAAAAATCCTTTAAAAATAATTGGAGTTCCAGCACCATTAATTTCGCTTTCTTTTCGAATGTATGGAAATTTAATCTCCGGATCCGTTTTATTTTTAATTATTTATTCGGGCGTTCAATGAGTTTACCAAAAAATACCTTTGGGCGTTTTTGGTAATTTTAACTTGCCGATTGTATTGATTTATCCACCTTTTCTTATTTATTTTGATGTTGTTGGCTCGTTGGTTCAATCATTTATTTTTGTAATTTTAACAGTATCATATTGAGGTATGGAAATTAATCATGTTGAAAAAAATGAAAAAATCAGCAAAGATCAGCAAGTTTTCAAAAAGGTTTAAACTTAAATCATTAGGAAGGAAAAAATGAATTCTCTTATAACTTTTTCACATCAAGTTGTTCAAAATTTTCAGCAAGCAGCTGAAGCAACAAACACAAATCCTTCAAACGCAAAACAATTCGCGTATTTAGGAGCCGGAATTGCAATGATTGGTGTTATTGGTGTTGGTGCAGGTCAAGGTCATTCAGTTGGCAAAGCATGTGAAGCAATTGCTAGAAACCCGGAAGCTCAAAAACAAGTTTTTCGAGTTTTAGTTATCGGAACAGCAATTTCCGAGACTAGTTCAATTTATGCGCTTCTTGTTGCTTTTATTTTGATTTTCGTTAATGGTTAATTAATTTTTTCTTAAAAAAAAAAAAAAAAAAAAATGGTAAATCTTAATCAATCATTAAGTGATTTGTTCAAAGGAATTATTCCTAATGTTTATGTAATTAGTGCAACAATAGCAAGTTTTTTAATTTTGCTTTTAGTAATTATATATTTTGTTTATCGCCCATTAAAAAAATACATAAAAATGCGAAAAGATTTTCTTCAAGGACACATAGATTCAACAATAAAGGCAAATGAAAAAGCGCAAAAACTTGAAAATGAAACGCAAAAAAAGCTTATTGAAACTAAAGAATTTTGCAAAACACTCAAAGAAAAATCAGAAATTGAAGCTAATAAATTTCTTGAAAATTCAAAAAAAACCGCAACAGAACAAACCCGCCAACTAATTAACGAAGGGCAAAAAGTTTTAGTTGAATATGAAAAAGAAATAGTTAGTAAATATCAAGAAAATGTCATAAATGTTGCATTTGAAATTAGCAGAAAGTATCTTGTTAACCAAGAAAAAAACAACAAAATTTTGCATCAAAAATTACTTTTAGACTTACAAAAAGAATTAGAATCACAAGAAAAAATTTAGGAAACAAAGCAAAATAGGTTTAAAAAAATGCATTTACATGTAAAAAATTATTTTGGGTATGCTGAAGCGCTTTTTGAGATAGCGGTTTCTAATAATAAAGTAGAAAATTTTTTAAATGATAGTTTTTTTATCCTTGACATAATTCAGTCGCATCCAATTTTAGTTTTAGTGTTTAATTCTTATTTTGTTTCAAATCAGGAAAAATTCAACTTAATTGATAGAATTTTTTCAGAAAAAGTTGAAAAATTAATAATTAATTTTCTTAAATTGATCAGCAAAAGCAATCTTTTTTCACATTATAAACATATTTTGGTAAAATTTATAAAACTTGCAAATATGCATTTACACCAAACTTGAGGCGAAATAGAGACTGCTTTTCCGATTTCTGTTTCAATTATTTCTAGTTTTGAAAATATACTTTCTAATAAACTGAACAAAAAAGTCCATTTAAGACAAAAAATTAACTCTGAATTAATTTCCGGAATTAGAATAATTGTTGATAGTCAAATTTTTGATAATTCCATTTTTTCGCAACTTAAGTTATTAAAACAAACATTAAAAAAACAAACAAAAACCAAAAAAAGTCTATAAATTTAAAGGTTTTTTATGAACAAAGATATAAATTTAACAACAATAATTAGGAATGAAATTGAAAATTTCGAGTCAAAAATTCAAAATAACGACATTGGAAAAGTTATTGTTGTTGGCGATGGAGTCGCGCTTGTATCCGGAATTGAAAGAGTAAAATTTGGTGAACTTGTTGAATTTGAAAATAACGTTTTTGGAATTGCGCTTAATTTAGAGCAAGATTTAATCGGTGTAGTTATTATGGGTGGGGAAAATTGTGTTTTTCAAGGTTCAATTGTTAAAAGAACAAAATCCGTAATTTCAATCACAGTTGGCGATCAACTTTTAGGACGTGTTGTAAATGCGCTTGGAGTTCCAATTGATGGTAAAGGTGAATTCGATAATAGTATTAAACGTGAAATTTTTACAAACGCCCCTTCAATTATGGACAGAAAAAGTGTTGCAAGAGGGTTAAAAACCGGAATTTTAGCAATTGATTCGCTAGTTCCTATTGGTAGAGGTCAGCGTGAATTAATAATCGGTGATCGACAAACTGGAAAAACAACAATCGCAATAGATACAATTTTGAATCAAAAAGGGAAAAATGTTTACTGTGTTTATGTTGCAATTGGGCAAAAAAATTCAAGTGTTGCACAAATAGTTTCACTTCTTGAAAAAAAAGAAGCGCTTAAATATACAACTGTTGTTTTGGCTGGCGCTAGCGAACTCTCGCCTTTACAATATCTTGCGCCTTATTCGGGAACTTCGATTGCCGAATATTGAATGTACAAAGGAAAAGATGTTTTGATAATTTATGATGATTTATCAAAACACGCAATTGCTTATCGCACGTTATCACTCCTTTTAAGACGACCACCCGGACGCGAAGCTTTTCCAGGCGATATTTTCTACCAGCATTCTTACCTTCTTGAAAGATCATCGCAATTGTCTGATGCAAAAAATGGCGGTTCAATAACCGCGCTGCCAATAATCGAAACTCAAGCAGGTGATATTTCAGCTTATATTCCGACAAACGTAATTTCAATTACTGATGGGCAAATTTTTGTAAGAGATAGTTTATTTAATTCTGGACAAAAACCGGCGATTGACATTGGGCTTTCAGTTTCCCGTGTTGGTTCAGCTGCGCAGTCGAGGTTAATGAAATTAGCATCTTCATCTTTAAAATTAGAATTAGCACAATATAACGAACTTAAGGCTTTTGCCCAGTTTGGTTCAGATTTAGGCCCTAGTTCACAGTTAATTCTCGATCGTGGGAATAAAATTTACGAATTTTTAAAACAAGAAAAGCAGCAACCACTTAGTGAAAATCAACAAATTATGTTGCTAATTTTGATTCGTCAGAATTTAATTGATCGCTTAGAACTGAATTCTATTCAATCATTTAAGTCTGTTTTTCTAAAATTCATTGATTCTGATAGTGAAATCAAATTAGCGTTTGAAGTAATTAGCAAAAACCAAAGTCTAGAAGAAAAAGATTTATCTAAATTTCTTAAAATTATCTCAAATTTCATTGAAAAATTTAATTTAGGACATGTATTTTAGTTAAATTTTATAAAAAGCGAGCAAAATAATGGCCAAATTAAACCGACTTCGAGCACGATTTGTTCAGATTCAGAACATAAAAAAAATGACAAATGTTATGGAGATGATTGCGAATGCAAAAATTCCAAAAATTAAGAATCAATTTAAATCAGCGCAAGAATATTTTGAAAATTTAGACTATATTTTTCAAAATATTGTTAATAATTTAGGTTCAAAAATTGATGAATTCATCAAAACAGAGTCAAAAAAAAATCTTTATATTATTTTTGGCTCAAATTTGGGGTTTTGTGGTGCGCTTAATAATTTAATTATAAAAAAAATTACACCTAAACTAAAAGAAAATGACGAAATTATTGTTTTTAGCAAGAAAATTTATAACTTTTTATCAATAAATCAGTCAAAATTAATTATAAAATATTATCAAAATATTGAAGAATCCAATTTTAGCGAGCCAATTTTGCAAGTGACAAATCTAATATATCAAGCAATTTTGGCCAAAAAGTACAATAAAATTTTGATTTGCTACAATAAATTTATCAGCATTATTCATTCAAAACCTCAGGTTCATAATTTGCTAGAATTTCAAAAAAATATTATAAAATATGATGGATATGGTCCGGAATTTGAGCCAAGTGCCGCTGAAGTTTTTGAGAAATTAATGCCTTTTTATATCAAATCGGTTCTTGAAAAACTTTTTATTGAATCAAAACTAGTTGAAACATCTGCCCGCCGCGCATCAATGGAAAGCGCAACTGAAAATGCTAGTGAAATTCTGCGAAAATTAGAACTTGAAATTAATTCAAGCCGTCAGACAATGATAACACAGGAAATTATTGAAATTATTAGTGGTAAAATGTAGAAAAAAAGTAGGAGAATTTATGAAAAAACAAGTAAATATCGGTCGCATTGTTCAAATTTTTGGTCCGGTTATCGATGTTTTGTTTCCAAATGAGCATATGCCTGCCATTCTTTCGGCTCTTGAAGTTGAAATTGACGGAAAAAAAATTGTTTTTGAAGTTGCTCAACATTTAGGGGAAGGAATTGTTCGCGCAATCGCAATGTCAATGACTTATAATTTGTCAAAAGGCATTGAGGTTTATGATACAGGCTCACAAATTTCAGTTCCTGTTGGAAGACAAGTTCTCTCGCGAATGTTTAATGTTTTAGGCGTGCCAATTGATGGAGCAGAACCCCTGAAAACTGATCAAAAAAAACCTATTCACGCTGCACCACCAACATATTTAGAACAAAAGGCTACTAGTGAAATTTTAGTTACTGGAATAAAAGTTATTGATCTTTTAATCCCATTTGTAAAAGGCGGAAAAATCGGGCTTTTCGGTGGGGCAGGAGTTGGAAAAACTGTTTTGGTTCAGGAACTAATTAATAATATTGCTACAAAACACGGCGGACTTTCAGTTTTTGCTGGGGTTGGCGAAAGATCGCGTGAGGGAAATGATCTTTATTTTGAAATGAAAAATGCAGGAGTTCTTGATAAAACAGCGTTAGTTTTTGGCCAAATGAATGAACCCCCCGGAGCAAGAATGCGAGTTGCACTTTCGGCGCTGACAATGGCAGAATATTTCCGTGACTATGAGAATCAGGATGTTCTACTTTTTATTGATAACATTTTCCGATTTACACAAGCTGGTTCAGAAGTTTCAACTTTATTAGGAAGAATTCCTTCAACTGTTGGATATCAACCAACACTTTCAACAGAAATGGGTCAACTTCAAGAACGAATTACGTCAACAATTCGCGGTTCAATAACTTCAGTTCAAGCTGTTTATGTCCCAGCAGATGATATCACCGATCCAGCTCCGGCAACTACTTTTTCACACCTTGATGCTAAAACAGTCTTAGACCGAAGTATAGCTGCGCTTGGAATCTATCCCGCTGTGGATCCCCTTGCATCATCATCACGAGTTTTAGAACCAAATATTGTTGGCAAACAACATTATCGGGTTGCTAAAAAAGTTGTTCAAATTCTACAAAGATTCAAAGAATTACAAGACATTATAGCAATTTTAGGGGTTGATGAACTTAGCGAAATTGATAAGCAGGTTGTTGCGCGCGCGCGAAGAATCCGTAATTTCTTATCACAACCGTTTTTTGTAGCCCAAAAATTCTCAGGAATTGAAGGGCAGTTTATAAAAATTCAAGACACTGTTAATAATTTTGACCAACTTTTATCCGGTAAATACGACAATATTCCTGAAGAAGCATTTTTATACGTTGGAACAATTGATCAAGCACTTGAAAAAGCTAAAAATCTGGGTTGAAGTGAAAAAAATTAACTTTAAAATAATAACTCCAAATGGAATTTTTCAAGAATCAAAAGCTGATTCTGTAACTGTAAAAACAAAATTTGGTTATCGCGTTGCTCAATATGCAATCACTCCTTTTGTAGGTATAATTGTACCATCGATTTTACATATTAAAAACGAAAAAGAAACATATCAGTTGCAAATTAAAAGCGGAATAGTTTATGCTAATAAATTTGAAGTACTAATTTTTACAGAAGATAAGTTGGTTTTCACATAATATTAAATGTTTTGCAAAAAATCTGGCAAAAAAAGATAATTTATATAGTTTTTCCTAATTTTTTCCTTTTTTTGCTTAAAATGAGCAAAAATTTTAATAGTTTATATGAATCACAAAAACCGCGGAATGTTTCTTGAGAAAATTATTAACAATACAATTGAGTTTTATTGTGAAAATGATATTGCCATATTTCATAAAAAAAATTTAGACATTAGTTTTAAAGCTGTTAGCAAAAACTTAGCGGTAAATGATGCTTTTATTTTTAAAAAATCCACAGTTGATTATTATGGAATTTATAAAGGAATTTTTATTGCATTTGAAGCAAAAAGCACAAATGAAAACGCGCTAAATTTAAAGCAAATCCCAGAACATCAATTAAATTATTTACAAAAAATCCGTAAGCATTACGGTTGCGCATTTTTTATAATTTTTTTTAAACAGTTGGAAAAATTTTATATTGTGAGTATTAGCAAAATTGATCTATCTTGAAAGTCAATTACTGTTGAGTTTTTGGAAAAACAAGGCTTTGAAATCGCGCTAACATATCCAGGAATAATTGATTTTATTGGTTATATTGAACAAATGCTTTAATTTTTTTTTAAGATTTAGTTTTTTATGTCTATTGAATTGCTTGAATTTACAAAATAATTCCATAAAAAATTATTAAATATTTTAATCTATAATTTTTTATTATTAATTTTATGATATAATTTAATTCTTAAATTTGCAAACACGCAAAAATATCATTAAAATGGATTCGGTTGGATGTGCTTTTTAAGTTCTAACTGTTCGAAATTTTAAGCAGAAATAACAAACTAAAGGAAAAATATGGAGAAGATAACCTCAACTAAAAAAGACCAAAATGTTGTGTCAAAGGATAATGATTTATTAAACATTAACGATATTAGCGCTGAAAATATTGGCGAAACTCTGATTATTTCAAAGCAAAAATTACTTGAAGCCGGTGTTTATTTTGGTCACAAATCATCTCAATGACACCCAAAAATGTCGCAATTTTTATTAAAAAGAAAAAGAAACGAAACCCACATTATTGATGTTTTAAAAACACAAAAAATGTTGGAAATTGCATATAAATTAGTTGAAAAATTTGCTCAAAAAGGTGCTAAATTTATTTTTGTTGGCACTAAAAAACAAGCAAAAAAAGTTGTAGAAGAACAAGCAATCCGCACGAATTCTATTTATGTCTCAGGGAGGTGACTAGGAGGAACCCTAACAAATAGTCGAACAATTTTGTCCCGACTTAAAACAATGGATGATCTTGAAAAACAGGCAGCTAATAATTTTCAAGGGTATACAAAAAAAGAAATACTTTCAAAACAGAAACAATTAACTAAATTGCAAAAAAATCTTAACGGAATTAAGGGGTTAAAAGATGTCCCACTCTTTTCTTTAATTATGTTAGTAGCTGATCCGCTAAAAGATATAATTGCCGTTAAAGAAGCTCGTAAAAAGGGTATAAAAATTATCGGAATAATAGATTCAAATGTTGATCCCTCATTAGTTGACTTTGGAATTCCAGCAAATGATGATTCTACAAAATCAATTACGTTAATATTTACTGTATTAGCAGATGCAATTGCCTCTGCAAAAGGTGGAAAAAAACTTTTTGCTTATCAGCCAGATGAACAAATAAGTCTTCCAGAAGATCCTGAAAAAGAACAAAAACAACTTCGTTATCGCAATAATGCATTTGAAAAATTCGAAAAAACTAAAAATCACTTAAAAGAAAAGGTAGTTAAAAGTACAAAGTCTGAAATAAAAACTGAAGATAAGTCTAACACACAAAATCAAGAAAGAGTGTAAAAATGTCACAAATTGATAAGTTTGCTAAAATTAAGGAACTAAGAAAAATTACTGATGCGCCTTTTATTGATTGCAAAAAAGCATTAGAAAGTTCTGGATATGATATTGATTCAGCGATTGATTGGCTTAAGAAAAATGGCAAGTCAAAAGCTTTAAAAAAAGCAGACCGAATTGCAGCTGAAGGTTTAGTTTTAGCGCTAAAAAGTGCTGATTCTGCTTTAGTTTTTGAATTAAATTCTGAAACAGATTTTGTTGCGAAAAATCAAAATTTCATTAATTTGCAACAAAAAATTAGTAATCTACTTTTACAAAATGACTTTGAAAATTTAGAAAATGCTTTGCTTATTCAGGACTCAGAAGGTAGGACAATTTCTGAATTATTGGTTTTAGCAACTGCAACAATTGGTGAAAAAATTACTTTACGACGTGTGTTCAAAACTAAACTTTCTAGCGAAGAAAATGTCGGAATTTATACTCACTCAAATGGCCAAATTGCAGTTATAACAATCTTAAAAGGCGGTAATTCAGAGGTTGCAAAAAACATTTCAATGCATGTTGCAGCATTGAATCCAGAGTATGTTTTTAAAAATGAAGTCTTAGAAACAAAACTAAAAGAAATTCATGAAGAGGCTGAGAAAAAAGCATTGTCTGAAATAAAAAATTTTGAAAAAAAGCCAGAAAATATCAAAACCGAAATATTAAAAGGTATGGTAGAAAAGCAACTTTCTGAATTTGTTCTTGAACTTCAACCTTTGGCTTTAGATAGTTCGATTTCTGTTGTTAAATATTTGGCGCAAAATTCATCTACTTTGTTAAAGGTTGTTCGTTTTGAAGTTGGCGAGGGAATTCAAAGGCAAAATGTTGATTTTTCAACAGAAGTTAATCAACAAATTCATGAGGTCAAAAAAAAAAAAAAAAATAAACTAATTTTAGACTAAAAATCAAAGAAAGGTATGAAATTTTCCTTATAAAACAGGAAAAATTTTATATTTTTATAAAACAATGTTAGATTTTTTAACTAATCGAATTCAATCTTCTTTAAAAAAAATCCAAAAATCAGTAACTATAAATGAACAAGATTTAACCGAAATAACCCGGGAAATTCGCCTTGCTTTGTTAGAAGCCGATGTTAATTTGTTCGTTGTGAAGGATTTTATTAATAAGGTTAAAACTCAAGTTTTAAAGCAAGGCTTGACTTCCAAACTAAATCCGCAGCAAGAATTTTTGAAAATTTTGCACCAAAATCTTGTTGAAATTCTTGGTATAAATTCAAAATCCCTTAATTTTACCAAAAATCCTACTATTATAATGTTAGTTGGGCTTCAAGGTTCAGGAAAAACAACAACAGTTGTCAAACTTGCCGTTTTTGCAAGAAAAAAAAAATTGGCAAAAAAAATTTTATTAGTTGCTTGCGATACATATCGTCCTGCTGCAATAGAGCAGTTACAACAATTAGCAAAACAAGTTTCAATTGATGTTTTTCATAGCGGAAAAACGCCGGTTGAAATTGCAAAAAATGCCGTAATTTATAGTAAAAATAACAATTTTGATCTTGTAATTTTCGATACAGCAGGAAGACTTTCAATTAATGAAGAGTTGATGAATGAACTATTTGAAATTAAAAAAACTATTCATCCTGAGGAAACTATTTTTGTTCTAGATGCGCTTTCAGGCCAAGATATTATTAATGTAGCGCAAATATTTAACCAAAAAATTACGCTTACAGGCGCGATTATTACAAAATTAGACTCAAATGCTCGAGCTGGAGCCGCGCTTTCAATTACTAATTTATTAAAAATCCCAATTTTGTTAATAGGAACAGGCGAAAAAATTGCAGCACTTGAGCTTTTCTACCCAAATAGAATAGCGGATCGAATTTTAGGAATGGGCGATGTAATGTCGCTTTTAGAGCAAGCTGAAGAAAATATTGATAAAAAAGCAGTCAAAAAATTATCACATCGAATGTTTTCTGGACAATTTAATTTAGACGATCTTTTAAATAGTTTAGCGCAAATTCAAAAAATTGGAAGATTTTCTAAAGTAATTAAAATGATACCTGGTTTGTCAGGAAAAATTGATCAAGATCAAATTGATGATGTCGAAAAGAAGATGGGTCTTTACAAAATTTTAATTTCATCAATGACAATGGAAGAAAGGAAAAAACCCAAACTTTTAAAAAATCCGTCGCGAAGAAGCCGTATTTTGCGTGGTTCAGGAAGATCAAATGCTGAATTTAATCGTTTGATTAGTGAATTTGAATCAATGTCAAAAAAAATGTCCGAATTTTCATTAAAAAATCTTAATCTTGACTCTTTTATTAAATAAATATTAATAAATGTTTAGGTTTAAATTATGGCTAAAATTGAAAACTATAATTTTTTTATTAATCAACTTAAAAAATTAGGATTTGTGTTTCCTAGTTCACAAATTTATGGCGGTTTAGCTAATTCGTATGATTACGGGCATTTTGGTGTTCTTTTGGCAAAAAATATTGAGAGTTTCTGAGCTGATTTTTTCGTGACATCTAATCCTAATGCTTTTTTTATTGACAGCAAAATTTTACTAAACCCAAAAGTTTGGAACTCATCAGGTCATCTTGATAATTTTACCGATTTATTAGTTGAAAATAAAATTAACAAAAAACGTTACCGTGTGGACTACTTGTTTGAAAAGGCTTTTCCTGATGTTGAATTTGAGAAATTATCTATGTCTGAAGTTCAAGAATATTTATCTAGAATCGAAAATTTCGAGAATTCAAAAGCTAAATGAAATATTCCTAAAAAATTTAACTTACTTTTTCAAACCTATCAAGGCGTAGTCGAAAATGAAAAAACCCCTTTATATTTAAGACCGGAAACCGCCCAAGGCATTTTTATAAATTTCAAAACACTTTTACGGACAACCAAAAATAGTTTGCCTCTAATAATAGCTCAGGTTGGAAAATCTTTTCGTAACGAAATTTCCCCTGGAAATTTTATATTCCGTACTCGCGAATTTACACAGATGGAGTTAGAAATTTTCACAAAACCTGAAGAAGCCGAACTTGTTTTTCAATCTCAGATTGAAAAAATTAAAAGGTTTTTACTAAAATTAGGTTTTAGCGAAAAATCAATTCGTCTAAACTATCACAAATCAGAAAAGTTAGCTCATTATGCAAAATCAACAGTTGATTTTGACTATAATTTCAATTTTGGTTGAGGCGAGCTGATTGGCATTAGCAATCGCGGTGATTATGATTTGAAAAATCATGCAAAAAAAAGTGGGGAAAATCTTGAATTTGTTGATTCAGCAACAGGGTATAAATGTTTTCCTTATATTATCGAGCCTTCAATGGGCTTAGATCGTCTAATGTTGGCGGTTTTAGAAGAAAGTTTTCGTTTTGACCAACAAAAAAATCGTTATTTTTTGCAGTTTCCGTTTGTTTTAAGCCCTTATAAAGTTGCAGTTTTACCACTTTTGAAAAAGTTCAGTTTTTTAGCAGAAAAAATATGAAAAAACTTAATTAAACATAAAATTTATGCTGCAATATCAAACTCAGGGTCAATTGGAAAAAGATATTACTATCATGATTCAATTGGCACCTATTTTTGTATCACAATTGATGAGCAAACAAACGAAGATCAAAGTGTAACTATAAGATTTCGTGATACAACTAAACAACAAAGAATAAAAATTGGGGAAATAATTGAATTTATCAAGGAAAATTCTTGCAATGACTAAACAAGATATTACAACCTATATTATGAAAAACACCGATATTTATGGTCTAATTTCACAAAGCATTGCTCTTAGACAAAAAGGCAGAGATTCCTTTGTTGGTCTTTGTCCATTTCATGATGATACAAATCCTTCATTATCAGTCTCAACTACAAAACAAATTTTTAAATGTTTTTCGTGTCAAAAATCAGGGAATATTATAACTTTTGTCATGCTTTTAAAGAATTTAAATTTTTTTCAAGCACTTGAATTTCTAAATAATGAATATAATTTAAAACTTAACATTAATTCTATCACCAAACCAGAAAAAAATTATTCTAAAAGCGAACTTCAAGCATTCCGTGCCTTTGAAAACGCAGTTTCAATATATTTAATTGAACTTATAAAGATTTTTTCGACTTCTTCTCAAACTTTTATAGGAGAAAATCATATTTTTTCCCAACTTATTAATTTTTTAAAAACTCGGGGAATTACAAGACAAATTATCGAAAAATTCAAAATTGGCTTTGTTCCGACATCACTTTTGAAAAAATTACTAATTAATTCAAAACTTTTTGATGAAGAAGTTTTGAAAGATTATTCACTTTTAAATGCAAACGGCCAAGATTTTTTTCAAAAAAGAATTGTTTTCCCAATTGAAAATTTTGAAGGCAAAGTTGTTGGATTTTCCGGGCGCTGTGTAAACACAGAAAAATGCGAGCCTAAATACTTAAACTCACCTTCAAATAGTTTGTTTTTAAAGTCCGAAATTCTTTATAATTATGCAAATGCGATTCAAGACAATCCAAAAGAAATAGTTATTACAGAAGGATTTTTTGATGTAATTGCTTTTTATAAGGCAGGAATTAAAAATACAGTAGCACTTATGGGAACAACTTTAAGCAAAAAACACTGTGAATTACTGAATAATTTTACAGTTTTGCTTGCCCTTGATAGTGATCCGGCCGGAGTTAAAGCCAGCTTAAAATCGGCGCTCAGTCTTGTACAAAACCAAATAAAAACTTACATTTTAACAGGGTTTGTCACTAAAGATCCTGACGAATTTTTAAATACTTTTGGTTCTGAAGCTTTAGCTGGAAAAATTAAAGAGCGCAAAAGTAGTTTTGATTTTGCATATGACTTTTATAAAAACGAAATGAAGGATAATTCAAGCGAGGAAATTAAAATGTTTCTTGAGAAATTTAGCCCTTTTTTAGAAGCATTATATTATCAAGATATACAATTATCAGAAACTTTTTTTAAAAAGATTAAGGATGATTTTGGTATATCTCAAAACAGTTTTAAATTTACAAGACAAAAACCGCAATATTATCAACAACAGGATTTTGAGCTTGAAGAAAATGCTGATTATCTAGACAACACTCACCGGAAAATTAGCGCAAATTCAAAGCTAGAACGTTTCCGCCTCGAGCATTATGATCTAAAAATCCTGGAAATAATTTTATATGATTTTCTTCATGGTGATAGGAAAAAATTTAATTATTTTAAATCAATTAATTTTAAATTTTTAGATCCTCTCAATAACAAATTTATTGAAAAAATTTATGCTTTCAACGGTCAGGATCCAAATGTTTACCAGGAAATTTCAAATAAACTTAATGAAACGGTAGAAAAAATAGTGAGTCAGGTCGCGAAGGAAATTGCAACGGTAATTTTTGATAAAAATTTAAAAAACAGCATAACTATCGACGAGTTTGAAGGGTTTATAGAACAGGTAAAAAAAAATAGAGAACGAAAAAACAAAGCAAATCAGATCAAACACCGAAACGAAAATAATTTGGAAATGAATGACGATTTTATGACTAGATTATTTGGAAAGGGCATAAGATAATGAAAATCGGAACTAATATAAAAGAAAAAAAAGTTTACAAATCTGCCAGTTCTTATAATTTTATTAATTTTTCTTCTAAAAACAGCAAAATCTCTTCTAAAAACAGCAAAATAAGTGACAACGACAAAACAAAAAATGTTCCAAAAATAGTTAACGCTTTTCAAAACTCAAAAAACTTGCCCAAAAAGGAGCAAGGTCAAAGTCAAATAAAAACAGATTTAACAGCTAAAAGCGAATCTAAAAAAGCGTTAAATTTAAAAAAAACATTTCTTAGAGAAAGAAGGAAAAATTCTTATGAGCAAATTGAAAATTTTTTTAATGTTATTAAAGCTTCAAAACATCAGTCTGATTTTTTAAAAAATTTAGAGCAATTTAGAGCAAAAACTTTAGTTCAATTGGCACAAAATATCAATCCAAATAGAGTTGAAAGAAAAACTAAGGAGCCGGTAAAAAATAAATTAGAATCACTAAAAAAACTTGAAAAAACGGTGTCAGGAAGAGAAAAGGTTAAAAAAACAAGCAAAAAACAAAAAAATACTTTAAAAAATTCTCTAATTTCAGGAATAAAAAATAAAAAACAACCCGAAAAAATATCCGCGAGTAAAGAAGTTTTATCTACAAAGCAAAAAATTAACCCATCTGCACAACCAGCTCAATTTAGGCCAGAATATGCATTTATTATGCAAAAATTAGAACAAAAATTGCAAGAAAAACGAGGAAATATAGACAAAACCACCACAAAATTGTATAAAGATAATATTTTTTTAACACATGACGAAATTTATAAACACATTGAAGAGTGGAATCTTTCAATTGATGACGATAAACTTGATGAATTCTTTCAAATTTTAATTGAAAAAAAAATAATTTCTGATCAGGTAGATAAAGAAGATCTTGAAAACGTAACAGCTGCAGATTTTGCACAGCAAATCGAAAAAAGGCAATTAAATCAAAAAGAACAAACGATGAAAACTATGAAAAAAGGTAAAAAGTTTCAACAAGAAAAAGATGTAATTGAATTTGTGGGACAAAATTTTGGTTTTATAGAAGAACAAAACCAGGAGGATCCAGATGAAGATTTTGGTCAGGCAGTGGATGAATCTCTAAAAATTCAAGATATTGGTGACCTTGATTATATAACAGAAGATAATCCTAATCAATTTAAAAAACCAAAAATTTACAGCGATGATGTTTATCGAAATAAGCTTACCGATACAAATGATATGATAAAATGATATATGCGATGAATCGGGAAATATGGCAAACTTTTAAGGCCTGAAGAAGAAAAAGCTCTTGCAAAAAAAATGCAAATCCAAGGTAGGATTGGTAAAAAAGCACGGGAAACACTGATAAAACGAAATTTACGTTTGGTTGTTAACAGCGCAAAACGTTACAAAAATCGCGGGCTTGGGTTTATTGATTTAATTTCTGAAGGAAATCTCGGAATTATTAAGGCTGTTTCAAAGTATGATTATACAAAAGGTTTTAAATTTTCAACTTATGCAACCTGGTGAATTCGCCAGGCAATCACAAGAGCAGTCGCAGATCAGGCTAGGTTAATCAGAATCCCTGTTCATATGGTCGAGACAATCAATAAAATTAATAAGGTTGAGCGAGAATTACAGCAAGAAAAAGGGATAAATCCAAGTCCAGAGGAAATTTCTGCGCGTCTAGGGGGTGAATTTGGGCCTGATAAAGTGCGGTATATTAAAAAAATCAATGTTGATCCGATTTCGCTTGACAAGGCAATCGGAAAAGAAGAAGAGGGCTCTTTTTCTGATTTTATTAAAGACGAAAATGCAATTTCGCCTGCAGATTATGCAATCCGGGAGGAAAAAGCAAAAGTTTTACTAGAATTAATTGAAACAACACTTGATTTTGATGAGAAAGATTTCATCAAACGACGTTATGGAGTTGGTCTAGATGAAAATGGAGTGCCTTATCATGTTCATAGTTTTGATGAACTCGCGATAATGCGTAGAGTCACAAAAGAACGAGTGCGTCAAATTGAAGCAAAAATTTTGAAAAAATTAAGAACACCGCGTCGACGTTGATCGCTTCGTGAATTTAACTAAAAAATGCAAACAAAAATAATAGGTGATTTTCTACTTGAAAAGTTTCCTTTAAAAAACTGTGAAAATTGGGATAATTGCGGCTGAAATTTTCTGTTTTCTACCCAATTTACAAGCGCAGTTATTTGCCTTGATTTGACAAAGGAAGTTCTTGAATATGCGATTATGAAAAATGCAAACCTAATAATTACACACCATCCATTTTTTTTCTATCCGACAAAAAAAGAGGAATTTATGTATTCGCCTTATAAAAAAAAGCTTGCTTTTTTGTTAAGAAAAAATTTAATTAGTCTAATTTCGCTTCACACTAATTTTGATGGCACTAACAATCAAACCGCATTTTCAATAATAAAAAAATGTGGTTTTAAAAGTTCAAAAATTGAACAAATTGATAAATTTAATCTTTTAATCGAGAATAGTTTGGATTTTACTGAAATTTTAAAAAAAATTTCATCAAATACAGGACTAAGAACTTTTCGTGCTAATTTTACTAGAAATTTTTCGCCAAAAAAAGTTGCAATTCTTCCTGGATCGGGCGGAATTCTCGCATGTCTTGCTGCAAAAAAATCAAAAGCAAATCTTATAATCACCTCAGATCTTAAATGGTCTGATCAACTTACTTTATATCATAAAAAAATTAAAGTTTTAGAAATTCCACATTTAATTGAACAAGTTTTTGTTTTTGAAGTTGCTAAAATTTTAAAAAACAAATTTAACCAAATTGAAACTTACAAATTTGAACTACCAGAAATTCTAAAGGAGATTAAAATAAAATGATAAAAATTGGTTCACATGTTCCGTTTAAAAAACCAGATTATCTTTTTGGAGCAATTCAGAAATCATTGAAAAACAAAGCGAATACAGCAATGGTTTTCTTAGGCCCACCGCAATCAACTTTGCGTGTTAAACCCGAAAATTACAAATTTGAAGAATATAAAAAACAGTTTGCTAAACAAATTTTGCCTGAAGACATTATTGTTCATGCGCCTTATATTATAAATCCAGCCAATCCAGAGAAAGCCGCGTTTTCTAATGATTTTTTGGTAAGAGAAATTGAAAAGATGAACTATATCGGTGCAAAATTTTTAGTTCTCCACCCTGGTTTTTTCACAACTTTCAGCCCCAAAGATGCGAAGAAACAGCTGATTATTTCGTTAAAATCAATTTTAATTAGAACCAAAAATGTGATTTTATTACTTGAGACAATGTCCGGAAAAGGAACTGAAATGTGTGCAAGTTTTGAAGAAATTGTCGAAATAATCGAGACTATCAATTCACCTCGAATCGGCGTTTGCATGGACACTTGTCATGTCTGGGATGCTGGTTATAATATTAAAAAATACTATGAATTCCGTGTTAAATTAACAGAAACACGATTAGTTAACTATTTAAAAGTGATTCATTTAAACGATTCGTTAAGTGCGCTTGGGTCGCGAAAAGATCGCCATGCAAACATTGGAAAAGGCTTCATAGGACTTGAAACTCTTCAAAAAATTGTTCACGACCCACTTTTTGACAATATTCCAATAATTTTAGAAACTCCATATGTTGATGGTAAGCCAATTTATGATAAAGAAATAGAACTCTTATTAGGCAAAAGTTAAAAATTTTATGGAGTTTTTATGTCTAGGCAAAAAAAAATTGAATTTCTCGCCGAGTTAAAACAAAGAAAGATTTTAAAAGACATTAGCAGTGCCGAAAAATTTTATAATTTAAAGACGAATCACGGAATTTATATTGGTTTTGATCCAACAGCAACTTCTTTACATTTAGGAAATTATATTTCGATTAATTTACTCCAACGAATGCAGAAATTAGGAATTAAAGTTCTTGCGCTGGTTGGCGGCGCAACTGGAATGATTGGGGATCCATCTTTTAATCCAAAAGAGCGAAAATTGCTTGATTTTAAAACGCTAAATGCTAATAAAAGTAAAATAAAAGCGCAATTAGCTGCGTTTAATTTGCCGGTTTTCGACAATTTTGAAATCTATAAGGACATGAATATCCTTGATTTTTTACGCGATGTTGGTAAAAATATCAATGTCGCTTATCTTTTAGCAAAAGACTCCGTTTCTTCGCGGATTGAAGCAGGGCTTTCATTTACCGAATTTTCTTATCAACTGATTCAAGGTTGAGATTTCAAATTTTTAGCCAAAAATTACGGAATAATAGGTCAAGCCGGAGGTTCGGATCAATGAGGAAATATGGTTACAGGACTTGATTTTATAAAAAAATCCAACTACGAACATAAAGAAGATGCTTTTGTTTTTACAACAAATTTGTTAACTGATGAAAATGGGCAAAAATTTGGAAAAAGCTTAGGTGAGCCCATCTGGCTTGATAAAAAAATGTGTTCACCTTTTCGTTTGTATCAATTCTTGTTAAATCAAAGTGACGAACAAGCTGAAAAAATTTTTCTTTGATTATCTTTTTTAGATTTAAAACAGATAAATAATCTTATTTCCCAACATGGAAAAAATAAAAAAGAACGTATTTTACAGAAAAGTTTAGCCAATGAAGTGGTATTCAATATTCACGGTTATGAAGGTTTGGAAACAGCTAAGAAAATAACAGAAGTTTTATTTCAAAAAGTAGAATATTCAAATATAACGTTCGCTGATAAATTAGAATTAAAAAAAATTATACCGTATTTTATGGTATCTTTTTTTGGTCCAGAACAATTAATCAACTTTGGAATTTTTAATTCCAAACGTGAATTAAATGAGTTTATTTCTCATAAAGCAGTCGAAATTAATGGTAAAAAAATTTCGCAAATCAAAGAAATAAGTGTAGAACTTAAGGATGAGAACAACTTGTTTTTAATAAAAAAAGGCAAGAAAAACTTTTTTATAATTGAACTTATTTAGCAGTCTTTCTAAAAAACATTTATAATGTTTACTAAGCCATTAAATTTTGTTGAAGGGAATTATGCAACGTTATCGAGTTTATGAGGAACTTAAAAATTGGCAAAACAAATTATTAGATATTTCGAAGAAAAATCGGCTAATTAATTTCAATTTGTTCAAACCAACCAAAACAACACCTCTAAAACTTGGAATTATCTTGCCTGATTTTAATGAGTTTCTTGATAATATTATCGAAAACAGAGTGGTTTTAATTTTCCGCAATCCCGAAAACCGTAGAAGCAAATCTAGTAAAAATATTGAGAAAAGCAAAGATTTTGTCCCTTTAACACTTGAAGAAATTCAGCCAGATTTAAAAAACGCAAGGATTAGTTCAAAACAAATTGTTTCTAATCTTTTGTTAGAACAAGAGTATTTAGTTGTTAAAAGCTTGTACCAAAAATCCAAAAATTACAAAGAAGAGAAGGCAATAAACATTCTTTATTTAGGAATCGGCTTTCTGAAATGATTTGAAAAAACCGATGAAAAAACACCAATTTACAGCCCCATTTTTTTATTTCCAGCACAAATAAAATGTCAAACTCTCCAAGGCAAGGAAAAGATTTTTTTAGAATTTTTAGATAACGCTTTTTTAGATATAAATCTAACACTTTTAAGAAAACTGCAATTGCTAGAATTAGATACAACTCTTTCAAAATTTAAAGTCGACAACTCGCTATCTATAAAGGAAAATTACAATAATTTTAAAAAATTATTTAACTTAGGCAACAAGTTGTCCAACTGAGAAATAATTGACACAATCCAGTTAAGTATTTTTGACTATAGTAAAATCGAAATTTATACTGACTTGGTTGAAAACCAAGAAAAAATTATTAGAAATAATTTTTATAAAGAAGTTAATTACCATAATAAAACTACGGTAAATGGCGAAAAATCTGGTTCTAAAGGAAGTCTGGCAAAAACTGTAGATGAATTTAGGGACATAAATCCAAAGGATTATTTTCATATTTTAGAGGCAGATTCAACCCAAGAAGCTGCAATTCAAGCTGCGATTAGGGGCGAAAATTTTATTCTTGATGGTCCTCCTGGTACAGGCAAATCGCAAACAATCACAAACATAATTAACGAATTTTTAGCCAGAGGCAAAACTGTTTTGTTTGTTGCGGAGAAATTAGCAGCACTTAATGTTGTTTATTCAAATCTTAAAAAAATTGGTTTGTCGGATTCAGTTATTGCGATTCATAACGACAATATTAAAAAAAAAGAGATAGTTATGAATCTTTTAGCCACGTTAGAAAAAGGGCAAAATTCAATTTTAATTAATAAAGTTGAAAGTAACCTGATTGAAAATACATATTCTGAATTTCAAAGTAAACTGAATAATTATGGTGAGAAGTTAACAAAAATTCGTGAACAGCTATCTAAAAGTCTATATGAATTAATTGGTGAGTATCAGAGTCTTGTAAACCTTCCTAGCTTTGATTTTTTTCTTTCCGAAGAAAGCGTAAAAAAAATAGACTATAAAAGTCTTCAAAAAATTGAGTGGTCACTTAATAATTTATTTCTTAAATTCAAACATGTTAACTTTAATTTAAAAAAACATCCCTGATATGGACTGAAAGAAGTTAGTATTGATGAATATAAAAAGCAAAAATTTAAGTCTTGAATTTCAGAATTAGTTGTATTAAGCAGCCTTATTTTTGAAAATGTTAAAGAATTTAAGTTTTTTTTAATGCATTCAGATCAACATTTGGATAATATTTCCAGCTTATTTGATTTTCTAAAAACATTATATAATTTAGACACTATAGATTTAGAAAAATTAAAAGCGGTGGATAATTTAACTTTTGAAATTAAAAAATATATACAAATTTTACAAATTAAAAATGAAGTAAAAAAAATTGAACTTGATTTAAATAAGTATTTCAAAGTTATACCATTAAGTCTTCCAATTTTTGAATTTAAAGAAATTATCAAAAATTACCAAAAAAGCAGAATAAAATTTTTTAATTTTAAGTATAAAAAAATTAAAAAAACTCTATCTAATTATTTTAAAAATGATGTGCCAATTGAAATTTTCCTTGAAACTCTCCCTTCGATTAATTTATTAATTCAGAAAAAAACAATGTTTTCCAGAATAATCGGCAGTCTTAAATTTAAAGTGAATGATAATTCTGATGCTGAAATTGAAAATAATTACAAACAATTAAGATTTTATGAAAAGTTAAAATTCCTGAATGATTTTACAAAAATTAAGGTTCAAGAGGACGAATTCGTTGAATTTTTTCTTGAATCAAAATACACAAAAGAACTTTTGCTAAAAAAATTGTTTTTACCTGTTGAAAGTTTTATGCAAATTTGAACAGAATTTAGTTTATATCTTGATTTAGAACAGTTTAACTTTAAATTTCTAAAAAAGGAAAAATTTGAGGAAAATTTGCAGCAAAAAATTAGAAAAATTGATCAAATTTATGACATTTCTCGAATTAATAGCAATATTTGCGAGCTAGTTGAGTTAGGTGTTTCGCATTTTGTTAAAAAGGCAATTGAGGATAATTTACAGTATGATTTTTATAAAATTTTTCTTAAAAAATTTTATAAATTATTAATTGACCAAATAATGCATTCTGAATTTGAGAATTTTGACTGGCAGACTTTAAGTTTAAATCGAACCAAATTTGAAGATGCACAAAAAAAATTAGACGTACTAACACAAAAAAAAGTCGATTCAGTTTTACTAGAAAAAATTCCTCAAATTGATTTTTTTTCTGATAAAAATTCAGAAATTAGAATTTTAAAGCAAGAAGCAAATAAATCTCGACGTCTAATGCCTTTTAACGAACTTTTTTTAAGAATTCCTAATTTGTTAAAAAAATTAAAACCATGTATAATGATGTCGCCGCTTTCTGTGAGTTCATATTTTAAAAATAGTGATATTGAATTTGATCTTGTAATTTTTGATGAGGCTTCACAGATCAAACCAGAAAGTGCTATTGGTGCAATAGCGCGGGCGAAACAATATATAATCGCCGGTGATAAAGAACAAATGCCACCAACAAGTTTTTCTGACACGCTTTCTGTGGATATAAAATTAGATGAAAATCTTACAGAATTTAATGTCGCAGATTATCTTTCTATTCTTGATGTAAGTCAAACATTTTTAAAATCATATAGGCTAAAATGGCATTATCGCTCAAAATTTGAAGAACTAATTCATCCTTCAAATATGGAGATTTATAATAATGATTTAGTTACTTTCCCCGCTAATAAAAAACCAATAGAATTTCAAGGTATTAAGTTTTTCAAGGTCGAAAAACCACTTTATAAAGCTAGAAAAAATGAAAAAGAAGCAAAAAAAATTGTGGAAATTCTTGAAAAAATTCTAAAAAAACACGGAAATAGATACACCATCGGAATAGTGACCACAAATTTAGCACAAGAAAAATTAATTAGTTCAGAAATTGAGAAATTTAAAGTTAAAAATCCTCAATTTTTTTCTTTTTTTTCGGATGAAGCAGGAGTTGATTTTTTTGTTAAAAATATTGAATCAGTCCAAGGAGACGAACGTGATATAATAATTTTTTCTCTAAATTTTGGGCCTAATGAAGAAGGTAAGATATCTCTAAATTTTGGGGCCATTAATCAAGAAAATGGCTATCGCCGATTAAATGTTGCATTTACTCGCGCCAAATATTCAACAATTATTGTATCTTCAATTGACCCAGAACAAATTGATTTGACAAAAACTAAATCACGTGGGGCTCGATTTCTTAAAAAATATCTAGAAATTGCAAAATATGGTGTTGAAAAATATGGTGTTGAATCAATGACAAAAAGTGAATCTAGATTAATATCTAAAGCTCATTTTGAAGTTGATGTATATAATGAATTAATAAAATTAGGATATAAGGTTGTAAAAAATGTTGGATTTTCTAATTATAAAATTGATTTAGCCGTTGTTGATTCTAAAAATGAAGAAGAATTTCTTCTTGGAATTGAATTTGATGGTTCCGTATTTGTTGAGTTAAAAAATGCGCGAGATCGGGAAATCTTAAGAAAAAAAGTTCTTAAAATGCGAGGTTGAAGTATTCTGCGTATCTGATCACTTGATTGATTCCAAAATCCGAAACAACAAATAAAAAGAATAACAGATCAAATCAAGATGCTTGAATCCAAAAAATATCAGTTTCATAATTTTTCAAATGAAGGCAAAAGCGAAAAAGAAAAAACAATTCCTAAACAAATTGATAAGACTTTAACATTAATAACAGAAAAATTTAAAACAGATTTTAGATCAGTATTCCAATTAAGATTTGAGTTAAGTTTTCAAAATTTAATAAATTTATATAATGAAATTAAAGATAAATATGAACTTTTAATCTATATTTTTAAAAAAGTACAAATTTTATACAAAAACGAATTTTATAAAATAGTTGCATGACTAGGAGGAAAAACAAAAATAAGTATTTTAACTAAGCAAGAAGCAGATACAATTGCAAAAGAATTAGTAGAAAAAGGTATAATTTTTACTACTCAGTCACATTATTTATTAAAAAATATTTCATATTATAATTTTTTTCTGCAACCAAAAAGGCCAATTAAGGAAATGCACTATTTTGAAATTAGGGATCTAATTATTAAAATAATCAGAAACACAAATGTTATTGCAAAATCCGATTTATATGATTTAATTCTTGAAGTTACAAACTTTACTAGTTTTAAGAATAAAACGCGGGATTATCTTGAAAGGTGCTTGGACAAGTTAATGAAAGAAAAAATAATTTTTATTGATAAATATGGTAATTTAACTCTAGATAAGTAAGAGTTTGAGGTTTTTTTGAAAAAGTAGCAGCTAGTTTGCCTTATTTTAACAAAAATAATTATCTTAAAACTGTTTTGTTGTATAATTAGGTCAATTGAAAGGGTTTTAACTAATGAAAAAAAGGGTAAAAATTTTTTTGCAGACTAGTATTCCCATTGTTTTTTTCTCTGGGATAACTACTTTGGCTGTGTTTTTGCAACCCAGAAATGATAGTAATTTTTCCCAAAATTTTTCTAAAGTAAATAAAAAACCATTATTAAATCAGATTAATTATCTTGCTCTTGGGGATTTTTTAAGCGCGGGTTTTGATTGAAAGGCCAATCTTGATGGTCGCGGGAAAATGTCTGAGGGTGGCACGATCGCCAGAATTTCTTTTCCTGCTTTTTTTGCTAATTTTGCTCAAAGTATTAAATCTAGCTCTGTTAAATCTTTTAAAAATTTAGCGTTAAAGGATTCTGGTGCTCAGGATTGATTATATTTTTTAGATCCGAAAAATAATGTAATAAATGAGTCAAGTTTGAGCAATTTTAAAACTCAAATTTATAATAAATCTAATTTTGCAGAAGCAATTAGATTTATTTTCGGAAATTTTGATGGTGATTTTTCGAAACTAACTCTTGAAATTAGGAAAGCAAATTTAATAAGCATTTCGGTTGGCTATAAAGATTTTTTAGAAAGTTTTAACAGTAAGTTTTTTTCTAATCTTAAGTTGGTAAACTTAGATGAACATAAAAAAAACGAGGCTTTTAAAGCAAAAGTTAATAAAGTTTTTGCAACTATTAGAACAAATTTGACAAAAATAGTTGAATTGATTAAAAAAGTTAACCCTGATGCATATATAAATTTAATCGGATATTATTCTGATCAACCTAAAATTCAGAAATATTTAAATGATTTAGCAAAAAGTCATTTATTAGACATTAACCCTGAAGTTCTTTCCATTGCGAGATTAAATAAAGAAATTGAACAAGTTGCAGAATTTAGCAGCGTTAACTATGTATATCCGTTTACGCAAAAAAAATGAGACGAAAGTCGCGAGCTTTTTTTTGACCAGCAAATGAATTTCGCGCCACAAATAAAAGGGCATAAACAAATCGCGCAAAATTTAATTTTATCTTTAACACTAGAATCTAAGGAACAAGAAAATTCTGGTTTAAAAACAGACTCAAACCAAGTTATCAGTACAAATTTTACTAATAATACAAATGATTCTCAACAAATTTATCTAGGTTCTAACAAGGAAATTTTAGACAAATTAACTCTTAATGGTTCATTAGAGAGTTTTGTAAATAAGGATTCAAATTTTGAAAAAACAAGCATTAAAGAATTGCAAACTAAGGATGCAAGTGCTGAAACAAGTTTCTATGCAAGTAGTATTTTAACAAAAATTACAGCATTTTTTGATTCAGAAGAAAATCAGTTTGTTAAAATAATTAAACAATTAGTTGAAAATTTTGGGGATAAAGCAAGTCCTAATTTTACTGCTTTTAATAACCTTGTTGGAATTATTTTTAAAAGTAAGTTTTTTTCAAATATAACTGATGTTGCTCAAGATTATTTACTTAATTCGTTTTCTTCAAACCAAAATGGGACTAAATCAAAAGAAAAAGATAATCAAGAATCAAATTCTGATAATAACGAAAAATCGGCAGAACTATTTGATGTTTTAAAAGAAAAAGCTTTCAATGAAAAAGCAATTTTGGAACTTTTAAAAGAAGTTTTATCTAGTTCCTATGTCCAAAAAAATCAATTTGAGATTATTAGTTTATTTTATAACTTAATTTTTCGGCAATCAACTATAATTAACATGGTTGTTGAATTTTTTTCAAAAAATCCTGTCTACAAAAATCTTGTTTCTAAAGTTTTGAACTTTAATACAGTCCAAAAATTTTTTACCTTTATTTTAACGGAATTAATTAAAAATTATAGCGATTATTCAACAGTTACATCATTTAAAGAATTGTTATATATATTTTTACAAAATTCAAATAACTATAAAAAATCTATCAATTTTATTCAGAATTTTGTTATCGAAGCACTTAAAAAACCTGATTTTTTAAATTCTATTTTAGATTTATTGTCTAGCCAATTTGGATTTAATATTGGCCAAGAGGATCAAAAGTCACTAATAACATTGGTTACAAGTATTAGTGATATTTTAGTTAAGACACAAACTTTTAAAAATTTAACTAATTTAGTAGCTAGCGAAATTATTCTTGGCTTAAAAATATCCGCTCAGGAAAACGACGGAGATTGGTCGTTTTTTGGAAAAATTTTGGCAAACGTTACTTTAAATATTAAAAACTTCTTTAAAGACAAAAATAATATTTATAATTTGTTCCAGGACCTTTTAAATTTCAGCCCCTCTGTTAAACAATTAGCTTCAATTAAATTACTAGTAAGTAAGTTTCTTCCTTTTATTACAAAAATAAAAATTCAGTTTGATGATTTTTTTGAAGTAAAAAATATTGATTTTAATAGCCTTAATTTAGTCTTTGATTCTTTTATGGAATTCTTGTCCGCGAATAATTTCCAGCAGCTCACTAAACTAATTAACGGATTTCTTGCTGATTTTTTTATTATTAACAATCTTAAATATCGTAATAGTTTGGATTTTAACGGATTATTTTTTAATTTTCTAAGTAATAATTCCGAGTTATTGAGACAAATTTTACGTGATTTTATTTATTATAATAGAGAAAATTCCCAAATTTTGGAGGCAATTATTTCTATAATTTCGAAAATTGTTGATAATAATGGCTTAAATTCTTTGATTCCTCACCCCGCGACAAACGTAATCAATGAAAAAGAAGACAAAATCAATTATTTAGTTGGTGTTTTTTTCAACAAAATTCAAAATTTAACAAATCAATATAATGTTCAAATTGAAGAAATTAATAGCAAATTACAAAAAGCTATAAATTCTGAAGATTCAGCGGAGTTAATTAAAAACCGCAACGATTTAAAGACCTTTTTTAATGTGTTTAGATTTATTTAATTCAAAAAAATAAAGGTTTTTATCTAGGGAGCAAATTTTTTCTTTGTTTTTTCTTCATTTGCGTTTTAACAAATAAGTCAACATTTTCTTGAATTTCAGTAAAAAAGTTAAGAATTTCTTGTGAAATTAAAACTTTTTTACCGTTTTCATCAATAATTTTTTGAGTTTTATGTCGCACATTTTTTACCATACCATAAATTGGAATTTCAAGGTTATTTTTTTTTAGAATATCTAAAATTGAATTAACTTGCTGAACTCCACCATCCACTAGAATTAAATCTGGTTTAATGAACTTTTTGTTTCTGATGTATTTTTCAAAACCCTGTTTCATATAATTAACATCACCTTTTTTTGAGCCAAAATAATTGAAAAAACGGTTATAATTTCGTTCATAATTCCCATTTATGTAGAAAATGATGCCAGTTGTTGCGTAATTTGCGTCTAAATTTGAATTATCAATGGCCATAATTTTTTCAGTACTTTTGATTCCTAGATTTTCTTTAATTGATTGTAAAATCTTTTCATTTTTCATCTTTTTTTGAAGTTCTTGATTAAAATTATGCTTGATAAAATCCTCATGATTTGTTTTTAATGTTTTCAAAATTTGCATGTGTTTTCTGCTTTTAGCAACTTTAACTTTAATTTTAATATTAGTATTTAAAAATTTGGAATTTTTAAGCCTGAAATCAGTAACTATTAATTCATCTGGGTAAATGTTATTATTATAATATTTATTCAAGAAGTTAACTAAAATTTCAAGATCATCTAGAATAATTTCAAGAATAAAGTTTTTAGTGGCGAAAAAAGCTCCATTTCTGTAAAAACTAAAGCTAATTATTAAATTATTCGCGTCAACTTTACTATAATAAAGAAAATCAAGATTTTTAGAATTATTAATATTGATATTTTGATGTTCAATTTTTAGTTTTTTTAAGGCTAAAATTGATTTGTGATACTCTTTTGCAAGCTCAAATTGGAAATTTTTCTTTGCATTTTCCAATTTTTCTTCACAAAACGCAATAAATTTCTGTCCTTGAAGTATTTTTTTGCATAAAAGGAACTTTTTAGCTAAAATTTCTGGTTCTGATAGTTCAATTAGTTCGCCTTTTTCATATAAGGCAATATTTTCAAGTAATTTTTTCAGGGCAAAAGCGCCACTTTTGTTAAGAAACGGCCCGAAAAAGAAGGTGTTTTTTTCTTTGTTTTTTAACAAAATCTTATAAACTAGCGAAATACTGAGCTTTTTTTTCAATTCTAATTTTATATAAGGGTAGTTTTGATCATCTTTAAGTTTAATGTTGTAAATTGGTTGTGATTCACTAATAATTTTTTTTTCCAAAATTAATGCTTCAGTTTCGTTACTTACAATATCGTATTTAATTTCTTTTGTTTTTTTGATTAAAAGTTCGGTTTTATAAGAATTTTTGGCGCCTTTAGAATACTGCTTTATTCGAGATTCTAAATTATTTGCTTTTCCAACATACAAAAGTGTTTTCTTTGCATCATAAAAACGATAGACTCCCACTTGTTTTGGAAAGGTTAGTTTTTTAACTAATTCTTGGAAGTTTTTCATAAATATAATTTTTAAAAGCGTGGGCTGAGCTAAGTTTTATAATTGTTATAATTTTAACAAAAAATTGTTATAATTAATTTTTAAAGATAAAATTAAATCAAGAGAGAGTTTTCGTTATGGATTTTGAATCTTATAAACGAACTTCGGTTCCTAAAATAGTACAAATTAAAAAAGTTAATAAAATTTTTCTAGTTTTAGCGATTATTTTCCTTATTTTTTTCATCGCTTTACTTACTTTTTATTTAGTTAAGCAAAATGATGATGGGCTTGTAAATGATTTTATTGATTCAACTTGGTTAGCAATTAGCTTGTTGTGCTTTGTAATTAGTGTTACTTTTTTTGTTTCTTTTGGTATAGGAATTTATAAAATTAAAGCAATGAAACAAGTTGAAAAAGATATTGAAAATCAGCTTAAAGAACTATAATTTTATCAAATGAAAAAACTATAAAAAATTATGGTAAATTTGACTGTCTGTCAAAAATTAGGAACGTTTTTCATAAATTCTGGCACTTTTTACACTTAAGTGCCAAAATTGTGGTATACTTTTCACTGTCTAGGAAAGTAAGACAAAAAATTTTTAAAAATTTAAAAAAATTACGAAAGGAAATCGAAAAATGGCAAAAGAAATCATTTTAGGAATCGATTTAGGAACAACAAATTCTGTTGTTGCGATTATTGAGAATCAAAAACCAGTGGTTCTTGAAAATCCAAACGGAAAAAGAACAACACCTTCAGTTGTTGCTTTTAAAAATAATGAAGAAATTGTCGGAGATGCAGCAAAGCGTCAATTAGAAACTAATCCGGAGGCAATTGCTTCAATTAAAAGATTGATGGGGACCGATAAAACTGTTCGGGCAAACGAAAGAGATTATAAACCTGAAGAAATTTCAGCAAAAATTCTTGCCTATTTAAAAGAATATGCTGAGAAAAAAATTGGACACAAAGTTACAAAAGCGGTTATTACAGTTCCAGCTTATTTTGATAATGCTCAACGTGAGGCGACTAAAAATGCTGGAAAAATTGCTGGTTTGCAAGTAGAAAGAATCATTAATGAGCCAACAGCAGCTGCGCTTGCTTTTGGACTTGATAAAACTGAAAAGGAAATGAAAGTTCTTGTCTATGACTTAGGTGGTGGAACTTTTGATGTCTCAGTTTTAGAATTATCTGGCGGAACTTTTGAGGTTTTATCAACAAGTGGGGATAATCACTTAGGTGGCGATGATTGGGATAATGAAATTGTAAACTGACTTGCAAAAAAAATCAAAGAAGAATATGGTTTTGATGCAAAAAGTGACAAAATGGCACTTACAAGGCTTAAAGAAGAAGCAGAGAAAACTAAAATCAATCTTTCAAATCAAAGTGTTTCTACAGTTTCTCTACCATTTTTAGGAATGGGGAAAACTGGGCCAATTAATGTGGAACTTGAACTTAAAAGATCAGAATTTGAAAAAATGACAGCTCATTTAATTGATCGAACTCGCAAACCAATTGTTGATGCTTTAAAACAGGCAAAAATTGAAGCATCTGATTTAGATGAAGTTCTGCTTGTGGGTGGTTCAACTAGAATGCCTGCTGTTCAGACAATGATTGAACATACTTTAAATAAAAAGCCAAATCGTTCAATTAATCCAGATGAAGTTGTTGCAATTGGTGCTGCGATTCAAGGCGGGGTTTTGGCCGGGGAAATTAGCGATGTTTTACTTTTAGATGTAACACCTTTAACTCTTGGAATTGAAACTCTAGGTGGAATTTCAACACCTTTAATCCCAAGAAATACAACAATTCCGGTGACAAAATCACAAATTTTTTCAACCGCTGAAGATAACCAAACCGAAGTTACAATCTCTGTTGTCCAAGGTGAGCGCCAGCTTGCAGCTGATAATAAAATGTTAGGTCGTTTTAATTTATCAGGAATTGAGCCAGCTCCTCGTGGTCTTCCACAAATTGAGGTTAGTTTTTCAATTGATGTTAACGGAATTACAACTGTTTCGGCAAAAGATAAAAAAACAGGCAAAGAGCAAACAATTACTATCAAAAATACTTCAACTTTATCAGAAGAAGAAATTAATAAAATTATTCAAGAAGCCGAAGAAAACCGTGAAGCTGACGCATTTAAAAAAGATAAAATTGAAACAACAGTCCGCGCTGAAGGGCTTATTAACCAACTTGAAAAATCCATAAAAGATCAAGGTGAGAGTATCGATCCAAAACAAAAAGAGTTATTAGAAAAACAAATCCAAGAATTAAAAGATCTGCTAAAAGAAGAAAAAATTGATGAATTAAAGGTGAAATTAGACCAAATCGAAACTGCAGCGCAATCATTTGCGCAAGCAGCTGCACAACAAGCAAACACAGCTAAAACCGAACCAAAAGCGGATGACCCAAACACAATTGATGCTGAAATCAAAGAAAATTAATCTTTTTTTAATATAAAAAAAGCACACTCGCAACTTTTTTGCAAGTGTGTCTTTTTTATATTTATAATTTTAAATAAAAAAAATTCCAAAAGTGGAATTTTCACATGCAAATTCCTAAAATTTTCCTAAAAAGGAAAGCTTAAAAATTTTAAAAAAAAATTAAAACAAACAAAAAAGGTATAATTATATGGCAAAGCAAGATTATTACAAAACTTTAGGAATTGAAAAATCAGCATCTCTTAGCGAAATCAAAAAAGCTTACCGCAATTTAGTTAATATTTATCATCCTGATAAAAATACAAAAAAATCAGCTGCGGAACAAAAACAAGCTGAAGCTAAATTTAAAGAAATTCAAGAAGCTTATGAAGTTTTATCAGATGATTCAAAACGAAATCAATATGATAAATATGGACACGCCGCTTTTAACCAACAATTTAGTGGCGGAGGTCACGGGTTTTCTGGTTTTGATTTTGATTTTGGCGATATTTTTTCAAGTTTTACATCAAGTTTTGGTTTTGGAAACTCGCGAAGTGAAAAATATTCTCGCCCCTTAAAAGGCGAAAATTTTCAGGCAAAAATTTACATTAGTTTTATCGAATCAATTTTAGGTAAAGAGCTAACTCAAAAATTGACAAAATATTCTCAATGTGATAACTGCAATGGTTCTGGGGCCAATTCTGATTCGGATATTATAACCTGCCGCAATTGTCAAGGCCAAGGAATGCAAACTGAAACATTAAATATTCCCGGATTTGGCAGAGTGCAAAATAAAACTACTTGTTCAGTTTGTTCAGGTTCTGGAAAAACTATTGCAAGAAGTTGTAAAAAATGTCGCGGAAAAACAATAATCGAAACAAAAGAAGAAGTGACTGTTAAAATTCCAGCAGGAATTTATGATGGTATGTTCATTCGTTTAGCCGGTTTTGGTGGTCCTGGTCGTAACGGCGGACCATCAGGGGATCTTCATCTTGAAATTAATGTCCGGGAACACAAACATTTTACCCGCTCAGGAAATGATATCCATATTAAAATGCCAGTTTCAATTATTGATATCCTTAACGAAAATGTTGTTGATGTTCCAAGTCCGACAGGAATAAAAAAAGTTCAACTTTATGATTATTATAAATCAGGGCAAATTGTCAGTGTTCTTAGAGCTGGCGCGCCTGATCCTAAAAACTCAAAAATCATTGGTGATCTTAAAGTTCATTTAGTTTTTTATATTCCTGAATTCAATCTTAAGCAAAAAGCTGAATTGAATCAGGTATTTTCTCAAATTAATGACAAGAAAAAAACAAAATGATTAAAAGATTTTCAGTAAATCAAAAAAATACTTTATAATGTAACATAAAACCTGTTTTGCTTTTGGAATAAAATTTAAATGACTTTTAAAAAAATAAATATTGCAATTGATGGGCCTTCTGGAGTTGGCAAATCAAGTATTGCAAAAAAAATAGCCCAAAAATTTAATTATTTATTTATAAATACAGGTTCTTTGTATCGGGCAATTGCTTTTTTTTGTCAAAAAAAACAAATTAGTGTACAAAATGTTCAAAAAATACTTAAAAATTTTATGCCAAATTTTTTATTACTTGATTTAGAAGGCAATGTCTGGCTTGAAAATCAAAATGTTTCTAGTTTTTTACGTGACGATCTTATTTCAAAAAATGCTGCTGTAGTTGCGCAATATCCTCAAATTCGGAAAATAGTCACTGAAATTCTCCAAGATTTCCAAAAAAAACATAAAGGAATCGTGATGGAAGGCAGAGATGTAACTTATAATGTAATGCCAAACGCTGATCTTAAAATTTTTTTATGAGCTGATGCCGAAACTAGAGCAAAAAGGCGTTGCAAACAAAACGCTTTTTTAAATTTGGAAACAGATGTTCAGAAGATTTTAAAGTCAATTGAACACCGTGATTATTTGGATATGAACAGAAAAATTAATCCACTTAAAAAAACAATTGATTCAGTTTTTCTTGATACAACAAATTTTAAGGAAAATCAAATTGTTGACCAAATTATTAAGTTAGTTTTGCGGAAAATTGGACAGAATATGCTTTAATTTTGAAAACAAAATTTTTATCCTATGAAAAATTTAGTTGCACTTGTTGGCAAGTCAAATGTTGGAAAATCAACACTTTTTAATCGTATAGTTGGCAAAAAAATTTCAATAACTGATGCAAAACCAGGCGTTACTCGTGACCGAATTTACCAAAATACGCGTTGAAATCAACATGATTTTATTTTAATTGATACTGGTGGTATTCAAATTGAGACTCAAAATTTTCAAGATCTAATCCGAATTCAGGCTCAAATTGCAATTCAGGAAGCTCAAATTTTAATCTGAGTTCTTGATGGGACAAAAGCAATTGATACTGACGATTATTTTGTGCTAAATTTGTTGCGGAAATCACAAAAAACAATTATTTTAGCGGCTAATAAAATGGAAAATAATAAAGACTTTGATATAAGTCTTTATGAGTTAGGTTTTGAGAAAATTTTTCCAATTTCTGCGCTTCATGGTCACGGAATTGGCGATCTTTTAGATAATATAGTTAAAAACTTTACTAAAAATGATGGAAGGAATGACAATTTTTTTAAATTAGCAATAATTGGCCGTCCAAATGCTGGAAAATCAAGTCTTTTAAATAGACTTTTAGGCAAAAATAGGTCAATTATTTCTGATATCCCTGGAACAACAAGAGACTCAATTTCTGGTTTTTGGAAAATAAAATCTGAAATTTTGCAAATAATTGACACTGCCGGGATTAGAAAAAAATCAAAACTGCTAGAATCAATCGATTTTTATGCCCTTTTACGTGCTTTTCGCTCACTTGATGAAGCGGATATAACTTTAATTTTAATTGATACAACCCAAGAATTTCATCATTTTGATCTCAGAATTGCAGGGTTTGCTTTGGAAAGAAATAAACCCATAATTTTGGTAATAAATAAGTGAGACTTGGTTCAAAAAGAGGCAAATACACAGCAAAATTTTCTGAAAAAGATTAAGCATAAATTTAAATTTCTTGACTGAGCACCGGTGGTTTTCATATCGGCAAAAACAGGCGAAAAAATTCAAAAACTGGTCGAAGTTATTTTTCGCATTAAAAATAACCTACAAAAAAAAGTTTCAACAAGTTTGCTTAATCAATTTCTTATGGAAATTCAAATGATTCAACCCCACCCGAATGTTAATGGTAAAAAAGTTCGTTTCAACTTTGCAAACCAAATAAACGGAAAAATTCCTACTTTTGTATTTTTTGTCAACGATAAAAATTTGGTTCATTTTTCTTATCAGCGTTATATTGATAATCAAATGCGGAAATATTTTGATTTTTTTGGCTGCCCAATCAAAATTATTTATAAAAATATTAACAAAAATAGTAAAATAAGGTAAAATTTATAACTAACTTAGATATGAATGGAGTTATCAAAAATGAACAAAAAAGAATTAATTGATCAAATTGCTAACGAAACAGGTTTGCCAACTAAAAATGTTGAACTTGTCTTGAATCAATTTTTCGGGATAACAGCTGAAGTTGTAAAAAAACAAGGGAAATTAGTTATTAACTCTTTTGGAACTTTCCAAGGTGTTTTCAAACCAGCTTCTTCTTCATTTAACCCACTTACAAAAACACAAATTACAGTAAATGCTAAAACAACAATTAGATTTAAACCTTCAAAAGTCCTAAAAGATTTTATTGCCTAAAAAGGTTATAAATGTTTCAAAAAAAACAAAAAAAACCTAACTTTAAATATGAAACTGCAAATCAGGTTGTTTATGGAAATGTAGTTTTTCAGAAACTTAAAGAAATTAAATACGTAAAAAAAATATCACTTTTTATTTTTTTGTTTGTAGTTGTTCTTGGTCTTATTTTGACACTTGTTTTTCTCATTTTTCATTTTGCAGGTAGTGGAAATAATCTTGAACAAATAATTAGCCGCGGTTAAATGGACAATAGAAAAATTAGAAATTTTGCAATAATTGCTCATATTGATCATGGCAAATCAACACTAGCTGATAGAATTCTAGAATTTACAAACACCGTTTCAAAAAGAGATTTAAAAGAACAACATCTTGATTCAATGGATCTTGAAAAAGAGCGAGGAATCACGATCAAACTTAATGCTGTCCAAATTCGCTTTAATTCTTACATTTTTCACTTAATCGACACCCCGGGACATGTGGATTTTACCTACGAGGTTTCTCGGTCGCTGGCAGCTACAGAAGGTGCGCTACTTTTGGTTGATGCAAGTCAAGGAATTCAAGCCCAGACATTAGCAAATGTTTATTTAGCGCTTGAAAATAATCTTGAAATAATTCCAATTATAAATAAAATTGACTTGCCCTCGGCAAATGTTGAAAAAGTTAAAGCAGAAATTGAAAATACAATTGGAATTTCGGCAGAAAATGCTATTTTAATTTCAGCAAAAAATGGTATTGGTATCCAAGAAGTTCTTGATGCAATTGTTAAGTTAATTCCGCCTCCAAAATATTCAGATGAAAAAGATCCTTTAAAAGCTTTAGTTTTTGATTCTTATTTTGATATTTATCGTGGTGTAATAATTTTTATCCGTGTTGTTACAGGACAAATTTGTGTTGCAAATACTTTCAAATTTATGGCCAACAATTTAAAATTTTCTGTAATAGAGTTAGGAATTTCAAACCCAAACCAAGTTAGAAAAACTTGCCTTGCGGCTGGAGAAGTAGGTTGGGTTGCTGCATCAATTCGCAATGCAAAAGATGTTGAAGTAGGTGATACAATAACATTAGTTGAAAATCCAGCTCAAATTCCGCTTCCTGGTTATAAAAAAATGGTTCCTGTTATGTATACAGGTTTTTATCCCGTTGATTCGCAGCAATACAATCTTTTAAAAGATTCTCTTGAAAAAATTTCTCTTTCAGATTCTTCAATAATTTTTGAGCCTGAATCATCAAAAGCGCTTGGTTTTGGTTTTCGAATCGGATTTTTAGGCCTTTTGCATATGGAAATTTTGCAGGAGCGATTAGAACGCGAATTTAATTTAACAATAATCGCGACTGCACCTTCTGTTGAATTTGAAATAAGCAAAACTAATGGCGAAATTCAAAGAATTTCAAATCCAAGTTTGTTTCCCGAGCCAAATTTTATCAGCGAAATTAGAGAACCTTTTATTTTAGCAAAAATTTTTCTACCCGAGGAATTTCTTGGCCTAATAATGAATCTTTGTCAAGAACGTCGTGGGATTTACGTTGATTTTGAATATATTGACAATTTTCGCCGCCGGCTAATTTACAAGTTGCCTCTAGTTGAAGTGATTTTTGATTTTTTTGACAAATTAAAATCACTATCAAAAGGTTATGCGTCTTTTGAATACGAAATAATTGACTACCAAATATCAAAGTTAGTGAAGTTAGACATTTTACTAAACGGACAGAAAATTGATGCTCTTTCGATGATAGTTCACAAAGATTATGTATATCCAAAAGCGCGCGATTTAACACAAAAGTTAAAAGAAATAATTCCCCGTCATTCTTTTGAAGTGCCAGTTCAGGCTGTCATCGGTTCAAAAGTGATTGCCCGTGAAACAATAAAAGCTTATCGCAAAGATGTTACGGCAAAATTATATGGTGGTGATGTTACAAGGCGGAAAAAATTGCTAGAAAAACAAAAAGCTGGAAAAAAACGGATGAAATCATTCGGAGTTGTTGATGTTCCCCAGGAAGCGTTTCTTGCAATTTTAAAAACAAACATAAACGAAAAATAGTGTATAATTTCTAAATAGGAGAAAAACTGCCATAATTTATTTTATTTTTCTAAATTTTTAAATCATGAATAAAAACAGACAAAATTACCGTTATCAAAATCCACAAAATCGTGCTAATTTTCCTAATCAAGAGCGGAAAAGCCCTAATTTTCCCAGGCGATATCCTGTTTATCACCAAGAACAAGAATACGACCGCGAAGATTTTCAAGAGGAAAATAACTATTATCAAGAAAGAACTTATTACAAACCAAAATATGAAAATTCGCAGCAATTTTACCAAGAGCAATTAATGGAACAAGATTATCATGATAGAATGGAACAAAAATGGATAAATGAAGATTCAAATAATTTTATTTCCAAAGAAGTTCGTAAAATTTTTGGTTTAGAGCTAATTTTTTTGCCTTTAAAAGCTATTTTTTGATTTTTACTGATTATTACAGTTTCAGTTGTTACCCTGCTTTGAACTCAGGAGTTAATTCCGGGATGAACTTATCATAAAAAATATTTGCCTTTAATAATAATTCCTGGAATTATTGCTGCTGTTTTGTTTTTTTTATTTGTAAAGACACTTTTAGATTATAAGGCAGTTAAAAAATCTGTTGATTATTTCCGTTCGCAACTTAGAAATAATAACAATCGTCTTGAAATGCCGCCAATGATTCCATGGCTTGTGAAAAAAGTGAACCAAAAAGAGGTGAATGCAATTTGACTTTGCGTTTTCAGTTTGTTTGCAACAATAATGATGGGAATAAACTATTGAATACTGTTAAAATATTTTCCTGAAAAAAACATTCAAAATTCAATCGAATATATCACATCAATGTCAATAAATGCGGTTTTATTTATCATTATGTTGGTTTATGATTTGATGCTTCGTCGTCGTTTGTCTAATATTGAAGCAATTTTTGGCCATATTTATCATAAAAGCGTCGATGTTGCTAGAATCCGTTTTCGTCGCCATTTAATTTGAGCTTTTTTTACAGTAATAATTTTTCTTATTTTGCGCAGAATCGGAAAGAAAAGAAATTTAATTTAGGCTAATACACCTTTTATTTTTTATTCCAAATAAATAAAAAATCTTTACAAATCTTTTATTGTAAGTTTTTTTCTAACTTAAAATAAAAGAAAAGCGCATTAATTACAGCGCTTTTTATAGAAAAAGAAAAAAATCGATAAACTGTTTACTTTTAAAGCGCTAAGCCAAGTCATTTAAAATTTAAGTTTAAATACATTTTTTATTAAAAAAACAAAAATGTAAAAATTAGGTTGCCTTTTTAATTTTTACTAACAAAGTAGAACAAACAAAAAAAGAAGAACAATAAATAAAAAAATTTATTTTATTAGCTGTTCTTCTTTTTTTGGTAATTTTTCTGTAGAAATGTTTAATCTTCGTCTTTAATAGCTCTTTGTTTTACAATTACATCAGAAATATTTTTAGGGACTATTTCGTAATGATCAAATTGCATTTGGTAGGTCCCTCGCCCTGAAGTCATCGAACGTAATTGTGTTGAATATCCAAACATTTCGGCAAGCGGCACGTGCCCGCGGATGACATTTGCCCCATCAGACCGAGTTTCTTGTTCACGAACAAGTCCACGACGGCGAGATAAATCGCCCATTATATCACCAGAATATTCTGCTGGTGCAAAGACCGAAACATCCATAATTGGTTCTAAAAGTACTGTTCCAACAGCATCGCGGGCACGAGAAAGTGCTTTGGATGACGCGATTTTAAATGCCATTTCTGAAGAATCGACTTCGTGAAATGATCCATCAAACAAAGTTGCTCGTAAATTAATTAAAGGATAACCTGCAAGAATTCCGGCTTGCATTTTTTCTTCAAGCCCTTTTTGAATTGATTTAATATATTCTTTGGGAATTTTACCGCCAACAATTTTGTCAATAAATTCAAAACCTTCTTCAGGATTAGGCTCAAATTTAATTCAAACATGCCCATATTGACCGCGTCCACCAGATTGCTTAATATATTTTCCTTCAACTTCAGCTGATTTTGTAATTGTTTCACGGTAAGAAACTTGCGGTTTCCCGACTCGCGCTTGAACATTAAACTCTCTTTTTAGGCGGTCGACGATAATATCAAGGTGCAATTCACCCATTCCAGCAATAATTGTTTGACCAGTTTCAATATCGGTTCAAGTTTTAAAAGTTGGGTCTTCGTTTGCTAATTTTTGCAATGCAGTTGCTAATTTTTCAACTTCAGCCTTCGAAAATGGTTCAAGGGATTGGGAAATAACAGGTTCGGGAAAATTCATTCTTTCAAGCACAAAAGTTTTTGAATTCTCAGAAATTAAAGAATCACCAGTTGTTGTATCTTTTAGACCAACAAATGCGCCAATATCACCAGTTCTGACCTCGTCAATTTCTTCACGTGAATTAGCATGCATTGCAAGAATCCGTCCCACACGTTCTTTTTTGCCTTTAGTAGAATTAATTATGTAAGTTCCTTTATTCAAAACTCCTGAATAAACCCGGAAAAATGTGAGCGAACCAACAAAAGGATCGTTCATAATTTTAAATGCAAGGGCGGAAAATTCTTGGTTATCACTTGCTTCAATTGTGATTTCTTCATCATCACGAAATGCCTTAACTGGTGGAACATCAAGCGGGGAAGGCAAATAATCAATAACAGCATCGATCATTTTTTTTACCCCTTTATTTTTAAAAGAAGAACCGCAAACTACGGGGAAAAAATTACCAGTAATTGTTGCTTTCCGAATTGCTGCTTTTAATTGTTCTGGTGAAATTTCTTTTTCTTCTAATAAGTCATTAAAAAGATTCTCATCATAATCAGCAACAGCTTCGGCTAGCGAAAATCGCATTTTTTCCGCTTTTTCTTTTAATTCTTGAGGAATTGGAATTTCGTATTCGATTTCTTCTTTTTGGCCATCATAATTATAAGCTTTCATTTCAACAAGGTCAATAACCCCGTTAAAATCAGCTTCAGCACCAATATTTAGCTGAATCGCAACAGCATTTCCGTTTAATTTGGTTTTTACAGATTCAATTGAAGCTTCAAAATTAGCGCCTGCTTTGTCCATTTTATTAACATATACAATCCGCGGAACACGGTAATTTGTAGCTTGTCTTCAAACAGTCTCTGTTTGTGGTTCAACACCAGATTGGGCATCTAAAACTGCGACCGCGCCGTCTAAAACTCTTAAAGAACGTTCAACTTCAACTGTAAAATCAACATGGCCTGGAGTATCAATTATATTAATTCTTTTTCCTTTTCAAAAGGCAGTTGTTGCAGCTGAGGTAATCGTGATTCCGCGTTCTTTTTCCTGTTCCATCCAATCCATTTGACTAACTCCATCGTGAGTTTCGCCGATTTTATGGATTTTTCCTGTGTGAAAAAGAATTCTTTCGGTTGTTGTTGTCTTACCGGCATCAATATGGGCCATAATTCCAATATTGCGATAATCTTTTAGGTCAAATTTTCGTGCCATAATTACAAATTCCTACCATTTAAAGTGGGCAAAAGCGCGATTAGCTTCAGCCATTCTGTGGGTATCTTCTTTTTTCTTGAAAGCGCCGCCGGTTTTATTATAAGCATCGATTATTTCGTTTGCTAAACGCACAACCATTGTTTTTTCATTACGTTTACGAGCAAAAAGAATTAATCAACGAAGCGCAAGAGTTTGTTGACGTTTCAAGCGCACTTCTACCGGAACTTGATAGTTAGTTCCGCCGATTCGGCGTGAACGCACTTCGGTAAGTGGAGTTACATTTTTAACAGCTTGTTCAAAAACTTCAAGTGCATCCTTTTGTGTTTTTTCATGTACTAATTTAAACGATGAATAAAGAATGTTTTGTGCTGTAGTTTTTTTTCCTTCTAACATTGTGCAATTAATTGCTTTTGTGATTAATTTAGAATTAAAAACCGGATCAGAAACAACATGACGAACCGGAGCTTGTTTTTTTCGTGACATTTTATTCTCCTTTTTAAAATGTGTCGTATTTTATAGTGTTTTTTTATTTTTTATTAGCTGCTTTAGGTTTTTTAGCGCCATATTTTGAACGGCCTTGCGCTCTTTTGGCAACGCCTGTTGTATCTTGGGTCCCACGAACAATGTGGTAACGAATTCCAGGTAAATCCTTAACTTTTCCACCACGAATTAGCACAATTGAGTGCTCTTGTAAATTATGACCTTCTCCTGGAATATAAGCATTAACTTCAATTCCATTTGAAAGTTTTACTCTTGCAAATTTTCGAAGTGCAGAGTTAGGCTTTTTAGGCGTCATTGTCGCAACTCTTGTACAAACCCCGCGTTTAAATGGCGAACTTAATTTTAACTCCTTTTTATGGAGTGAGTTATAAAGCATATTTAGAGCAGGTACTTTTGATTTTCAAGTTTTTTTAACGCGACATCCTTTAGATAATTGTGATATTGTTGGCATTTTTTCCTTTAATTTATTATATTTTTTTATTAAGCTAACAACGGTATCAGTGATATAGAAGTTTTTGTTGAATTAAAATTTGTTGAATTAAAAATTATAAAGATATTTTAACATTTTTTTAATTAAACCAAGTTAATTTTCAATTTTTGTTTCTATTAATTCATGCGCAAGTTCATCTAGGTTAGTTTTTCTTTTATGAAGTTGAATTTTTTTATCGTGGTAAAATTCAATTTTTTCCGTTGTTTTTTTATACATGTTTTCAAAAACAAAAAATGATGAAAGCGAGGTTACAAAAGTAATAATTGCGTTAATAAAAGCGATTGCAACAAATAATTTAACAGCAGTCGGATTCGGGTTTTTGGTAATTGCGTAGGCTGATAAAATTCCGTTAAAGGCTGATATTAGAATTAAAGCAATACTGCAAAATAAAAAAATACCTTTTGAAATTCGTGCTTTTGCTGTTAATTTTATAATATCAAGTTCAATTTTGGCTTTTAATTTTTCCTTATTCATCATTATTTTGCATTCCTTTATGGTTTTCTGTTTTATTTTTCAGCGCATTTAGGATGCCTAAATGTTTAGCAATTGAATTAAATAATTCAAGTTGTAAGTTTTTACAATTTAAATATTTACCTGATTTTGTTTCGAATAAAATCATTTCAATTTTTAAAAAGTCATTAATTTCCTGGTTGCGAATTCATCGTGGTTTTACTAAAAAAAGTGCAAAAATTCCGTTAATAATTGAAATTGAGAGGTTAATTCATAAAACAAAAATTGGTCATTGGTCAACTTTTGTTCCGTTTTCGTCTAAAGAGATAAAAAAATTAGCAAATGGTTCAAATTCTGGCAATTTTGGTGAAGCTAATTTAAAAACTCCCATTAATGTGGATAAAAATCCAAAAAATATGCTAAAAAGTGAGACTATTCAGAATAGAAATTGAAAAATTTTTGCTTTAAAAAGAGTTTTTCGGTATAAAAATTTAGCGAATTCATATGCATTTGTTTCAAGGCGAACGTTTTTTACAATCATTTTTTGCCCCCAAAAACAATTTTTTTTAAAATTTTCAATTTGGAAATTTCTTTTTTTTGAAAATAAAAATCAGAAATCTTTTCGTAGTCATTTTCAAATTCTTCAAAACTATATTCTTGATTGTTATCAATCTGGAAAAATATATAACTAAGTTCTCGTTGGGCCTTTTTATAATCCTTAAATTTCATAATTTCGCGATAAACGGCAAGAAATAAGTTAATAAAAAAAGTAAGGCAAATAAAACTAGCCAGAACAATTGTTAATCCAAGGTCGCCAAAAATTGATTTATCTAGTGATTTAATCAATCGATAGCGATTAATTTCGATTATAATTACCGCAATCGCTAATGATACTACAATTATGTTTGAAAAAAAAATGATTCATTTAACTGTATTCGCTCCATAGTAAGCAATTTTTTGTTTTCTTTTTAGTTCTGATTCCTTATTTTCAATGAACTTAGTTAGTCGTTCTATGGTTTCGTTTTGTGACATTTTTTGCTTTCTTATTTCCAAATTTTATGAATACATTTAGAAATTATTACAGATTTTTAAATATAGGTGCTTTAATTTAATTGATTAAAATTAACGTTTTATCACAAATTTTATCATTATATCTTAAATTATTTGCTTAGTTTCATAAAAATATTCGATAATTTTTTTAAGCAAATGGAATTGTATCATAAATTAAATAAAATCCTTTTTTCTAGAAATTTTTTCATGGTTATATTATAAAATGTTCAAAGTATAATTTTTTATAAAAAATATTACAATTATTCAAAAATAAATTTTTTAGTGAATTAAAAACACAAACCCATAAAAAACCGCTGAATTTATAGAATTTTTTTGGTATTTGTTAAATTTATAAAAAAATTATGTATAAATTTTATTTTTGAAAATTTAAAAAATATGCTTTCCAAAGTTTATTTTTTTAATCATTAAAATTAGAAAAAGCTGATTTATTAAAAAAATTTATTTTTCCTTTCAATTAGCATAATTAAAATGGTAAAATTTTAGCTTATTGATAAAGTTAATTGAATTTAGGGAAGAAAAATGTCTGAAGAAAACAAGAAAAACTCGTTATCTGAGCGTCAGTTTGTTATTTATGGGCTTAATTATGTCGTTGGGTTTGGATTTATTGCTACAATTTCACATGTAATTAGCCAAGGCGTTTGGGGAGTTTTGGTTTTTATTCTAACTTCATTAATTACTTTAGCGGTGATTTTTGCTTATGCAAGAGCAGGTCAAAAATACCAAAATGAAGTTGGTGGTTCGTATGCCTATGCAAAAAAAACCTTTAAAAATTGGCTAGTTTTTTTCCAAGGCTGAAACCAAGTAAGTCAAATTATGCTTTTTTCAGCAACAACACCGCTATTTTTTTCAAATTTATTAACTTCTTTTGATTCTGAACGAAAATGAGTTTATGTTGTAATTTCGCTAGTAGTTTATATAGGGCTGATTTTAACGGGTGCTTTTGGATTTCGCTTGTCCAAATGGGTTGTTTTTTTAACAGCAATTTTTAAATGACTAACGTTAATAATTGGTTTTGGTTTAATTATCTACTTAATTAGCAGTTCAAAAAGCTATGGCGAGACTTTTCAAAGCGTTGCTCCGTTCAGCATTTTAACTTTTTCTGGGAGTGTTTTATCATTTATTTATTCTTATGGTGGTTTTGAATCACTAGCAACTATTTCGAAAAATGTTGAAACAAAAAGATTTAAAAAAGTTATGATTTTAATCTTTTTGATTGTAATCTCAAGTTATTTCCTTTTTTATATTATATTTTTAGGACTGGGTAAGCAATATATATCTGATTTTGGACTTGAAAGTGTTTATAAAGTACTTTGAGGTTCGGCTGGAGCATCACTTTTTACGATTGGGCTTGCATTTAACAGAATGTCAGGGGCAATTTCATATGTCCAACCAAATGCAAGATTTATTTCACCTCTTGCTGAAGACGGGTTTTTACCTGCTTGTCTTGCCAAAAAAAACAAATATAACGAATATCAAAATGCAATTTATTTGTCAGTTTTTATTGCGATTTTCTCAAGTTTAGTTTTCACGATTATACCAGAAATTTTGGGAATAAAAAATTCGTTTAACACAATTTTAAAAGCAGGAAATATTTCATTTTTAGTGAATTATTTACTTTGTATTTTTACAGTTTTGGTATGAAAATGGCGAAACAATGAAGATATTCCCCTTTGAGAAACAATAATTTATATTTTAGGAATGATCACAATTTTATTCACACTTATTTTTTCACAACTACCTTTTATTGGTTCAGAAAAAGTGTATTTTGAGCAATTTGTTCCTTTAATTAGTTATGTTTTCACAATTTTAGTTGGCTATTTTGTAAAGTTTATTGTAAAAAAATTAGAAAAACAAAAAAAACCAAAGAAAAATTCCTAACTTTTTCTAATTTAAAATTTTGAAATAATTAATGTTCTAAATTTGAAATTTAGACACAAAAAATTATTTTTTTGTTTATTTTTTTAATTTCTTATATTCTTATATTAAAAAAATATAGTATAATTTGTTTTATGAATTTTTCTTTTATATCTAAAGCAAAATAGGAGATCTGGTTTATGAAAATAATATCAATCGGCACAAACCATGCTGGAACCTCATTTTTAAGAACATTAAAAACTATTTTTCCACAGGCAGAACTTGTGTCTTATGATAGAAATACTGACATTTCATTTTTAGGTTGCGGAATTGCGCTTTGAGTTTCAGATGAATTTAGCAATCCATCTGGGCTTTTTTATTCAAGTCCTGAGCAATTAAAAGGAATGGGAATTAATGTCAATTTACAACATGATGTCCTTGAAATTGATCGCAAAAATAAAACAATTACTGTTAAAAATTTAGTTAGTGGAAAAATTTTTAAAGATAGTTATGACAAGCTAGTTTTTGCAGGTGGAACCTGGCCAATAATTCCGCCTTTTGAAGGAGTAAATCTTGAAAATATTTTGGTTTCAAAAACTTTTACTCATGCAAAAGCAATTAAAGAAAAGGCTATTGACCCTTCAATTAAAAATGTGATTATAATTGGTGGCGGTTATATCGGGATTGAATTACTTGAAGCTTTTCATAAATATGGCAAGAAAACTACGCTAATTGATATGCAAGACCGCATTATTCCTAACTATTTTGATTACGAATTTACCAGAAAAATGGAAGAAAAAATTCGTGCCGAAGGAATAAATCTTCAGTTTGGGCAAAAAGTTACGCGTTTTATTGCCGATGAAAGTGGTAAAAAAGTTGCTTTTGTTGAAACCGATAAAGGGGAATATGCAGCCGATCTTGTAATTTTAGCGATTGGGTTTTTGCCTAATACAAAAATTTTAACTGATGTTGAAAAATTACCAAATGGCGCAATTAAAGTTGATGAATTTCAACGTTCTCTTAGCGATGAAAATCTTTATGCAATCGGCGATTCTGCGGCAATGTTTCATAATGTAACACAAAAATATGCGCATATTGCGCTAGCAACAAATGCTGTAAAATCAGGAATTGTTGCTGCTTTCCACATTGCAGGCCGTAATGATATTCCTTTTCCAGGTTATGTTGGAACAAATGCAATTTCTGTTTTTGGTTTTAATTATGCCTCAACAGGTTATTGCGAAAGAGGTTGCTCGTTAATAGGAATTGAAGATATAGCCACTGAATATCTTGAAGATTGAGATCGCCCTGAATTTATGCAAGAAAAGTCAAAAGTTTGGATTAAAATTACCTATCAAAAATCAACTTTAAAACTAGTTGGAGCGCAAATCGGTTCATATGGTAAACGTTTCAATCACACTGAGGTGATTTATTTCCTTTCACTTGCAATTCAAAAAGGCTTAAAATTACCTGAAATTGCCCTTTCTGATTTTTACTTTCTTCCACATTTTAACAAACCATTTAATTTCGTAATTCAAGTGATTTTAAATGCGTTAGGTCTTAGTTATAATAAATAAAAATAAATAAAACGGTATTATTTTTATTAATGTTTTTTTAGCATCTTAAAAGCTAAAAAAGTCTAGTGAAACTATGAAAGAAACATTTTTTGGAATTCAGGCTCTGGCTTAATTGAAAAGGTTTTGCTAATCAAGGTTTCAATTTTTTTAAGATCAATTGTATTTGAAGAATATAGGCTGAGAATTAGTTGGTCTTCTTGGATATAAGTTCCATTTTCGACTTCAAGGCAAATTCCTGCTTCATAGTCAATTTTTTGGTTTAATTTTGTTCGACCGCCACCTAAAATAGCGACAATCTTTCCAAAAATTAAAGCATTTTCTCATTTAATATAGCCACTTTGTGGTGCAAAAATTTGTTCTTTATATGCCGGAATTCAAAAATTAGATGATTGAATTGTTGTTAAATTTCCACCTTGAGCAGCTACCATTTTTAAAAAAATTTCGCTTGGTTTACCTGATTCGATAATGTTAGCAACTTTTTGGCGCGCTTTTTCAATTTTGATTTTTTCAATTTCGGATAAAGTTTGCGCGACTAATTCATTTGCAAATTCGCTAAGTTGGGATTGGCTTCCTTGAAGAATTGAAAGGGATTCGATAATTTCGTTTTTATTGCCAACCATTTTTCCAAGTGGCGCTTCCATGTTGGTAATTTTTACGATTGTTTTTTTGCCAAACTTTTTTCCTAACATTTTAATTTTATTTGCTAATTTTTTTGCTTTGGAAAGATCATTCATAAAAGCACCGCTTCCACATTTTACATCAATTACAATAATGTCAGCGCCTGTTGCAATTTTTTTGGACATAATTGAACTTGCAATTAATGGAATTGATGAAACTGTTCCTGTAACATCACGTAATGCATAGATTTTTTTATCTGCGGGGACAAGAGCCTTTGACTGAGCGGTAATTGCAAGCCCAATTTTTTGAACTTGTTCTAAAAAACTAGCTTCTGTTAGTTGAGTACGAAAACCGGGAATTGATTCTAATTTATCAATTGTACCCCCGGTAAATCCAAGCCCGCGTCCGGACATTTTTGCTACTTTATAACCAAGTGCGGCAAAAATTGGCCCAATAATTAGAGAGATTTTATCGCCTACTCCGCCAGTTGAGTGTTTGTCGATTTTAGTTCCGCTGATTTTTGAAAGGTTAATTGTTTTTCCTGATGCAATAATTTCGCGAGTGAAATAAAAAAGCTCTTCATCGTCAAGTCCGTTAATCAAAATTGCCATTAAAAAAGCTGAAAATTGATAATCACTGATAAGCCCGCTTTGAAAACCGTTGATCATAAAGCTGATTTCTTCTTCATTTAGTCGTTGTTTTTGCGCTTTTTTTTCAATTATTTCAAATAAATTCATATTAAATTGCTCCTAGGGCAACTTCGAACATTTCTATAAATTTTTCCTGTCTTTCAAGGTGGTCAAGTTCTGATTTTGTAATTAGATTATCGGAAATAGTTAAGATTGAAGCTGCTTTTTTTTGTAAATGTTTTGCGATTGTAAAAAGCGCAAAGGATTCCATCTCAACTGCCTTGGCTTTTGATAAAGAAATTGTTTTTTCTAAATCACGACTTGCATAAAAAACATCGGTTGAATGAATTCTTATATAAGTCGGATTTAGTTTTAATTTCGTTGCACTATGAAATAAATTTGCAACTAATCCAAGATCAGGGTAAGATAAATGTGACTGTTTTCCGCTAATAAGCGCAGGAAAAGAACAAGAATCGGATCATGCTGATTTTGTAATTACTAGGTTATAAATTTCAAGATTTTTATCATATGATCCAGCTGAGCCAACACGAATTATTTTTTCAACATCATAGAACTTAAATAATTCGTAGGCATAAATGCCAATTGATCCTGATCCCATTCCAGATGAGGCGATAGTTACTTTTTTACCTTTATATTCGCCAGTAAAAATCAAATTATTACGAACTTTTGAGACTAATTTTACATCTTTTAGAAATTTTTTAGCGATAAATTCTGCCCGTAATGGATCGCCAGGCATTAACACAATTGGTGCAATCTCGTTTTTTTTAGCTTCAATATGTGGTGTCATTTTTCTCCTTAGACCGTGATATTGATATTATAATATAAAAATGCATTTTGGTTAGGATTTTACTAAAAAAGCTTTTAAACTTTACTTTTTGAAGTTATAACAGTTAGTAATAATTCTGAATTTAAGGCTGAGTAAACTAAAAAACAACTAAAAACTAGACCAAAACTATGATAACTAATGGCATATTTAATTAAATTATATAAATTAAAAATTATTAAGAAAGTAAATGAGAAAATTATTATAATATAATTAAATAAATTTTACTGTTTTTTTGCCAAAAATTGTAAACATCTTTTAGTAAGCTATTTTTTCAAAAAATAGGAGCAATTTTTGGCAAAAAAATCAAAAGCAAGCTTAAACTGCTAAGGGCCAACAAGATTAATGAAATTTAAACTTTGTATGTAATAAAAATAAAAGAAATTTTCAAAAAGGAAATAAATTAAACCAAAAGGCGATAAACAGCAACTAAATTTTGTGCAAAAGAAGAAAAAGCACTGTTTTTTAGTGTTTTTTAAATTTAACCTTTTCTGCAAAATTTTATCACATATTTTTAAACAAACGAAGTAAAGTGGAAAAATTTAGGAAAATTAAGCCAATTTTACTTTTTTTTAAAATTTTTTAACTTTTTAATTAATATTAGTAGCAAAACGGAAGCTAGTTTTCGGTTAATCGTCAGGTTCTGAGATTTCAATAGCATCTAAACTGTTTTCGTTAGTTCTTTCAAAATTTTTATTTTCTTTTGCGTTAGAATTTTCGGTTTGTGTATTATCATTTTCTAAAATGTCCTGAGCATTTTCATTTTTGGATTCAAATAGTATTTTAGCAAAACCATCAGGTTCGTTTTTAAAGTCAATAAAATCAATTTTTACTGAATTTTTGTCCTTATTTTCGCTAGCAAGATCATTTTCTTCACCTTCACCTTCACCTAAAAACTCATCAAGATTATTATAGTTTTCGATTTCGAAATTTTGTTCTGTTAGTTTTTTGTATTCTCTTTCTTTAATTATTTCAAGTTGCTCTTGGTTCATTTTTACTAAGATATTACGTTTTTCCTCAAGCGGCATTTCTGTTTTTAGATTAACTAATTTCTTATTTGCAATCTGTCAAAGTTCGAATTCTTCTCTTGAATCCACCTTTTCAATTTTAAGCTCAGCAAGCTGATTTGCGATAAACTCGGGTTTATTTTCTTCTTCATTTTTCTTCATAAGTGCAATTCTTTCTTCATTTGTCGCGATTATTTGTTCAATAATTTCATCAGGTGTGTTTGCTGGGTAAGAAATAGAACTTCCATCTGATAGAATTGCTTGGTGATATTCCATTTTTTCAGCATTTGAGTTATTGAAAAGTGCAATTATTGCTTGGTAAGCAGATTCTGAAACTAAAATGTTGAATTTTTTTGTCGCTTCTTCGGTAAAAATTTGGTATGGATTTTTTTGTGAGTATTGAACTAGATTAGCTGAAGATCTCAATTTATCGATACTATCGATATGATTTTGTCATTGGCTATCAAGTGTTGTTAGAATAATTTGGCGTTCAGATTGGAAATATGTTTCTCCTAAATTTTCTTTTAGCACGGTTTGAATTTGTTCAAAATAAATAGTTTCTAATTTTTTTATTAAAAATTCATTAAGTTGCTCTAATGGATAATTTTCAATTTCACTATTTTTAAAGTCAAAGCCGGAAATTCGTGATAAATTATCGTTAAGGAAACTTATCAAATTTGTATAGTTAATTTCTTGGTTAGGAAATAGAATAAAATCATAGCCAAGAATAATATCAACAGCACGCACGATCATTTTTTGAATGTAATGGTCAAAATTTTCAATTTGAAGCAAAATGTCTCTTTGAGTGTAAATTAAATCTCTTTGTTGACGGATAACATCATCATAACTAAGAACAGTTTTGCGAATATCGAAGTTAAAACCTTCGATTTTCTTTTGAGCTGCTAGTAAAACTGAGTGAATATATTTTCCTTTAATGGCCCCATTTGTACGACCGTATATATCAAAAATTTGTTCAAAACTAGAAAAACGTCGTAAAAGTTGATCTTGAAGTGAGATAAAAAAGCGACTTATTCCTGGATCGCCTTGTCTTCCTGAGCGACCACGAAGTTGATTGTCAATCCGTCGTGATTCTGCCTTATCGGTTCCAAGAATATAAAGTCCTCCAAGTTGAATTACCCCAGGTTCTAGAATAATATCAGTTCCTCGTCCCGCCATATTTGTTGCAATTGTAATTGCATTTTTTCTTCCAGCTTTTGCAATAATTTCTGCTTCAAGTTGGTTTTGTTTCGCGTTTAAAACTGTGTGATAAAGCCCTTTTTGGGTTAACATATCCGAAAGCGTTTCTGAGTCAACAACTTGCGAAGTCCCAATTAAAATTGGTTGACCTTTTTTATGAACTCTTTCAACTTCTGCAATAATTGCTTGATTTTTTTGATGTGTTGTTGCGAAAATTTCATCTTTTTCATCTGTGCGAATCATTGGCTTGTTTGTTGGAATTACATTAACTCGCATATTATAAACATCGATAAATTCTTGTTCTTCGGTTTTGGCTGTTCCTGTCATTCCGGATAGTTTTTTAAAAAGTCGAAAAAAATTTTGGTAGGTAATTGTTGCAAGTGTTTTTGTTTCAGGTTCGATTTCAATTCCTTCTTTGGCTTGGATAGCTTGCTGGAGACCTTCAGAATAAGATCTCCCTATCATAATTCTTCCAGTAAATTGATCAACTAATTGGATTTTACCGTTTTGAACAATGTATTCAACATCGCGCTTCATAACTTTGTTTGCTCTTAGTGCGTTTTGGATTCTGTGCACTAGTTCAGAGTTCTTAATTTCGTATAAATTTCTAAGACCAAAAAAAGCGTTCGCCTTATCGATCCCTTTGTCGTTAAGTTTGATCCCTTTAGTTTCTTCATCAATATAAAAATCTTCTTCAAGAAGTATATTAACAAATTGATTTGCTGATAAATATTGCGCAGGCGAATTATTTTGTCCGCCGCTTATGATTAAAGGAGTTTTTGCTTCGTCAATTAAAATTGAATCAATTTCATCGATTAGGCAAAAATTTAGCCCCCTTTGCACTTTCTCGGCTGTTGAAAAAACCATATTATCTCGCAGATAATCAAAACCTAATTCTGAATGAGTTGAATAAGTAATATCTGCATTATACATTAGCCTTTTTGCATCAGCGTTCATTTCATTTTTGTTAATCCCAACCGAAAGGCCTAAGAAATTATAGACTTTTCCGTTATCTTCAGCATCGCGTTCTGCCAAATATTCGTTAACAGTTGATACAATTACGCCCTGACCTAAAAGTGCGTTAAGATAAACAGGTGGTATTGAAGCGATTGTTTTTCCTTCTCCAGTTTTCATTTCAGCAACTGAACCCATATCAAGAATGAGTCCGCCAAGAATTTGGACATCATAAGGCGTTTTTCCTAAAATTCGTTTTGTAGCTTCGCGAGCAACCGCGAAAGCTTCAACACGAATATCTTTTAGTTTTTCACCATTTGCAAGTCTTTTTTTAAATATGTTAGTCTGGTTTGCAAGATCATAATCGGTCATAGCACCATAATAACTTCGTTTTTGGTTAATTTGTTTTAAAAGACGGTAGGCTAGACGGAGTTCGGATGAGGTTTTAAAGAAGTTAAATAATTTTTTCATGTTTATTATTTTTTAATTTTTTGAATAAATTTTACCAAAATATTCAAAAAATTAAAAAAGCCAAATATTCAAATATTATTAAGCTTAGATTATTAAACTAAACTAAAATATAAAAAGCACAAAATTTTATAGTTTTTTAATTTTTTTAAAATAAAATATTTTTTTGTGGTATAATTATATAGGAATTAAATTCAATTAGACAAAACTCTAAATATTCAAAAAAAGGAGCCAAAATGGCAAAATTCGGAAAAGCCCAGCTTGAATTCATAAAAATGGGGTTAGTTGAAAGTTGAGTGAACCAATTAGATGAAGAAGATTTTCTTGTTGTTTATTTACATTTTAAATACGATAGAAAAATGAATATACCTTCAATATTTAACGAATCAACTTTTATTGGGCCAACAGAAAGAGAACTAATTTCAAAAATAATCTATAAAGACTTGTATCTTGACAATCAAAAACAGCATTTTGAGGCTATTGCTTGCAAGTTAAAACGAAGAAAAACCGATCTTTAAAAAATTAATTAAGACGTTTTTTTATAAATAAATGGAAAAACAAAAAAAAAAAACGACATTTTGTTTTGTCGTTTTTTTTTGTTTGGATAAATTATTTTTCTTATTTTAAAAAACAAAAAAATACTTTATTTTATAGCATCTTTTTTAGGCCTTAGAAAGATATGGTGGCTCCGACAGGAATCGAACCAGTGACACACGGTGCTTCAAACCGTTGCTCTACCTACTGAGCTACAGAGCCGTGGCGGTCTAGACGGGGATCGAACCCGCGATCTCCTCCGTGACAGAGAGGCGTATTAACCACTTTACTACTAGACCTTTGGTTGCGGAGACAGGAATCGAACCTATGACCTTTGGGTTATGAGCCCAACGAGCTACCTCTGCTCTACTCCGCTATATGAAAATTAAACGAAAATATGATATTTATTTATAACCTTTTTTAGCATTTTTTATTAAAAAAAAGTTATAAATGGCGGGCAATGAGGGATTCGAACCCCCGCGGGCTTTCACACCCCTGCCAGTTTTCAAGACTAGTCCCTTCAGCCACTTGGGTAATTGCCCGTTTTGGTGGATCTAACTGGATTCGAACCAATGACCAACCGGTTATGAGCCGGATGCTCTAACCGCTGAGCTATAGATCCAGATTTGATTTTTTATAATTTAAAAAAAATAAATAAAATAGCTGGTGGCTCCAAGGAGATTCGAACTCATGACCTTCCGGGTATGAACCGGATGCTCTAACCAACTGAGCTATAGAGCCAATGGTGGAGAGGAAGGGAGTCGAACCCTCTACCTCCTGCGTGCAAAACAGGCGCTCTAGCCAGATGAGCTACCCCCCCAAATGGTGAAGAAGACAGGATTTGAACCTGCGACCACTACGTCCCAAACGTAGCGCTCTGCCAAGCTGAGCTACTTCTCCAAGCTATAATTATACATTAATTTTTTAAAAAGGCAAACTTTTTTATTTTTTTGAAAAAATAAAAAATGGCGATCACGAGAGGATTCGAACCTCTGACCACAAGCTTAGAAGGCTCGTGCTCTATCCTACTGAGCTACGTGACCACACTTAAAAATTGTATCATAAAAATTGTATCATATTTTTTAATTGCATTTTATAATTTATGTATAAAATATGAAAATAAATTGATTTCCTGGGCACATGGCAAAGAGCCTTAATAATTTGTCAAAAAAAGCAAGAATAATAGACATTTTTATAATAGTTGTTGATGCCCGTGCACCAATTTCCAGTATAAATGATGAGTTTTTAAAATTTATTTCCAATAAGTTTTTGTTAGTTGTGGTTACAAAAATTGATTTAGGAGATAGTGAGAAATTCCTTGAAATTAAAAATTTTTTCGAGCAAAAAAATTTCTTTGTATTATTTCTAAATTTGAAAAATAATACAAGCAAAAACATAATTATATCACAATTAAATTATATTTTTAAATTAAAACAAAAAAAACAAAAAGCAAAATTTGAAACACCAAGCCTAAAAATTTTTGTGCTCGGGATGCCAAATACAGGAAAGTCAACTTTAATAAATTTAGTTACAAATTCGCGGCTTAAAGTTGGAAACCAGCCCGGAATTACACGAAATAATCAGTGGATTAGCTCAGGAAAATTTCTTTTTCTTGACACTCCGGGAATTTTGCCACCTAAAATCGAAAATCAAAAAATAGCATTAAAATTGGCGCTTATTGGTTTAATAAAGCAAGAGATAATCGATTTAAATTTCCTTTTTTTTGAAGCTTATAAATTAATTTCAGAATTATATCCAAATTTGATAAAAGATTTAGATATAAAACCTGCTGAAAATGAGGCTGAAATTACTAAAAATTTGTCAAAATTAGCGGAGATTAAACACTTTAAAGATAAAAATGGGTTAGATCTTATCCGATGTCAAATTTGGTTTTTGAATTATATTAGACAACAAAAAATTACCCTAGATTAATTCTTTTAATACTAAACTTATAAAAATATGATATAATTCTTGCTAATTTGTGTAGAGAGTTGGTAACAATATTTTTTATTTTGATCCTTCAAATTTTTATTTATCTCTTTTTATAAATTTAGTAGTTTTTCTTTTAATAATTCTTGCAGTTCCAATTTTTCTTGTTTTATTAGTTGCTTTTGTAAAACCGCGAATTAAAGCAACATCAAACATTTATCTTTATTCATTAAGCGCCGGACTTTTATTGATGGTTGCAACCGTTGGGCTTATTCAAGAAGGTTTTCATGGCGCTGAAAATTTTGCCCATAAATTTGAAAGTGAGGAAAATTTATATAAAATTTTAATAATAGGTGGCGGCGCGCTTTTTGGACTTACCAGCGTTTTTATTGCCCGGTGATTTTTTATTAAAATTTTTAAAGTCGAATTACACTCAGATCATAAAAAACACGATCATAACGATCATATTGTCAACTTTTCTGATGTTGATAGCCCAAAATCAGCCTGACTTGCGATACTACTTTTGTTATCACATAGAACCATCGATGGTTTTATTTTGGGGTCAGTAATTGCAAGATTCACTGCCGGAGATAGTATAAATTGATATTTAATCGGAACTTTTGTTGCTCATATGATAATTGAAATTCTAATAATTCATTATCGGCAAGTTCAATATGGGCAAACCATCAAAAAATCAGTAACTTATAACTTAATTACAACATTAATTTTAGTCCCAATAATTACGCTTGGCGCTTTTTTGAACCGTTTTTTTATTCAAACTGGCTGATTAATTCCGTTTTTTAATGTTTCAGGTGGAGCAATTTTAAGTTTTGTTGTAATAATTGAACTAGTTCCTGAATTTATTCATTTAAGAAATAACCCTTCTTTTCAGTGAAATTTTTCGCTTTTCTTGTTTGCGCTTGGAATTATTATAGCTCTTATAATTCTGGTTTTGCATCAGCACTAAAAATTAATTAACATAAAAAACCCTATAAATTTATAGAGTTTTTGAAAAATAGATATTAAATTATCTTTAAGAAAAACTAAAAAAATAAATACTAATTTTTGTTTTTTTAGTAAAAATAACATGAAAAATTTTCAAAATTACTTAAAATTTAAAAAATTTCATTTTTTTTTTTTTTTTTTTTGAAATAAAAAAATGATACAATTATACTCGAGTTGCCGAAAGGTAGAATATGCTTTGGTTTTGTTCAAACCGCTCAAATGAACTTCTCTGACTTCACAGTTGTAGTTAAAGCAAAAAACTGTGCCACCAAATTTGTTATTTGGTGGTTTTTATTTTAAAAACATTTTTATTTTGTGTTTAAAATTGTTTTCAAATAAATTCCTGTGTAGGATTCTTTAACTTTTGCAACAGCTTCTGGGGTTCCTTTGGCAATAATTTGTCCTCCATCATCTCCGCCGTTCGGGCCTAAATCAATAATATAATCAGCTACTTTAATTATTTCTAAATTATGCTCGATCACTATTATACTATCACCGTTGTCAACAATTCGGTTCAAGACTTTGATTAAATTTGCTACATCATAATTATGCAGCCCGGTTGTTGGTTCGTCAAGAACAAAAAGCGATTTTCCTGTTGGTTTTTTTTGTAAAAAAGTTGCTAATTTTATTCTTTGGGCCTCTCCACCAGATAAAGTAACTGCCGATTGACCAAGTTTTATATAGCCAAGACCGACATCAACTAAAGTTTGTAATTTTATGACAATTTTAGGCCAATGGTGAAAAAATTCAAGTGCGGCTAAAACTGTTAAATCAAGAATATCTGCAATTGTTTTTCCGTGAAAACGGATTTGCAGCACGTCAGGTTTGTAGCGTTTTCCTTGACAATGATCACATAAAACGTAAATATCGGGCATAAAATGCATTTCAATTTTAATTTGCCCATCTCCTTGGCATTTATCACATCGCCCTGCTTGTAAATTGAAAGAAAATTTCGATTTTGAAAATCCTAGTGCTCTAGCTTGTTCAGTGTTTGCAAAAACTTCGCGAATATCATCAAAAACTGAAGTATAAGTTGCTGGGTTTGAACGCGGAGTTCGCCCAATCGGGCTTTGGTTAATTGCAATCAGCTTATCAATATTAAAAAGACCTTTAATTTCGGCACATTTTCCTATTCGAATATTTGTTGCGCCAAGATGTTTTGAAACCGCATTCACTATAATTTGGTTTACTAATGTTGATTTACCAGAACCTGAAACACCAGAGACAACGACAAATTTACCTAAAGGGATGTTGATATTAATGTTTTTTAAATTATTTTCGCTTGCTTTTTCGATAATGATAAATTGTCCATTACCAATCCGACGTTTTTTTGGAATTTGAATTTCTAATTTTTTTGTTAAAAACTGACCTGTAATTGATTTTGGTTCGTTTTCAATATCATTTATTGAACCGGCCGCAACTAAAAAACCGCCTTCCTCTCCGGCTTTTGGGCCAATATCGACAAGATAATCGGCAGCTAAAATTGTTTCAAAATCATGTTCGACAACAATTAAACTATTCCCGATTTCCACCATTTTTTTTAAGGTTGCAATTAATTTGTCATTATCTTTTTGGTGCAGACCAATTGAAGGCTCATCAAGGACATAAAGAATTCCTGTTAGTTGCGAACCAACTTGGCTCGCAAGTCGAATTCGTTGCGATTCACCACCTGATAAAGTTGAGGCCGATCGATTTAAATTTAAATATTCAAGCCCAACGTTAGCTAAAAATGAGAGGCGAGATTTGATTTCGCCAAGAATCAAAGTAGAAATTTTTTCGTCAAATTCAGTTAATTTAAGATTTTTAAAAAAAATTATTAAATCTTTTATTGATAGCTGAGATAACTGAAAAATATTATAATTCTCTAGCAAAACAGCAAGTGCGTAATTATTTAATCTTGCACCTTGACAGGAGCTGCAAGGAAATTCAGACATCATTTTTTTAAATCATAGCCGTAAGTCTTCGCTGGATGTTTCTCAGAATTTACGCTGGATTTTGTTAAGAATTCCCTCAATTGGTCGAAAATAGTCATATCTTTTACCGCTTTCTGAAATTAGGAAGTAATTTAGTGATTTATTTGTTCCATATTTAATCATCTCAAGTTGCTTTTTTGTCATTTTGTTGATTTTTAAATCTGTTGGAATCTCAAAATAATCCAGTAAAATTTTAAATTCTTGTCATTCAAGTGATTTTGTGTTTACTGATTTTCCAAAATATTTAATTGCCCCTTGATTTATAGTTAAATTTTTATCAGGGACGATAAGATCAAAGTCAGCTTCTAAATTAGTTCCTAAACCCTTACATGTTTTGCACATTCCATAAGGCGAATTAAAAGAAAAAAGGCGGTTTTCGAGATTGGGCATCTCAAAATCACCAAATGGACAAGCTTGTAATTTTGAAAATCTAACAGTCTCAGAATTCTCAAATTCGCAAAGCGCAATTCCCTTCCCAAGTTCAAATGCAATTTCAAGGGCTGTTTGGAGTCTGCTTTTTTCTTCATTTTCTAGCAAAAATCTGTCAATTACAACCCAAATTGTATGTTTTTGTTTGGGATTGAGATTAATTTCATCTGCAAGATAATAAAAAGAATTATTAATTTTTGCGCGCAGAAAACCTTGATTTTTAAGGCTTTCAATTAAATTTCGGTGGCTACCTTTTTCCATTTCCACAACTGGAGCCATAATAATAAGTCTTGTTTTCGGCGGTCAAGATAAAATTGTTGCTAAAATTGTCACAATTTTTTGCGCAACAATTTCAACCTTATGATTAGGGCAAAAAGGTTTTCCGATTTTTGCATACAAAAGCCGAAAATAATCGTATATTTCTGTGATAGTTCCAACAGTTGAACGCGGATTATTATGACTTGTTTTTTGTTCTACAGAAATTGTTGGCGAAAGCCCATAAATTGCTTCAACTTTTGGTTTTTTTGTGCCGCCTAAAAATTGCCGTGCATAAGGACTTAAAGAATCGATATACCGACGCTTTCCTTCTTCATAAATTGTGTTAAATGCTAGCGAAGATTTACCAGAACCTGAAAGACCTGTGAAAACAACAAGTTTATTTTTTGGGATTACAAGGTCAATGTTTTTCAAATTGTTTTCGCGAGCTCCTTTAATGTAAATAAAATTGTGTGTATCTTTATTTTTAAGCATTTTTTGATTTTTCTTTTAGTTTTTATATAAGGGAAATTATTTTTTTATTCATCTTTATTTTTTAAAGATTGGATGTTAAGAGGCTTTTTGATGTTTTTTAAATTTTTTTTATTTGGATTTGTACTAATTTCGATATTTTTTGTAAAAAAAGCTCTATTTGTTTTGCGTTTTTTTATTGTAGAAAAACTTTTTTTTATCAAGTCAAATTGTAAATTTTTAGAATAATTGGCATTTTTTGTAGTAATTAGAGACAAATTTTTTAGGTTTAGCAAGTTATTCTTCTGAATTTTATCACGGTTTTCATAGTTTGTTTTTAATTTTGAGTTTTTATCAATTCCAGATTTTTTAGTTATTTTAGAATTATTCATAATTGTATTATTTGATTTAGTGACTGAAAATTTTGAAGAACTTGATGATGGAAAAACTTGATGTTGACTGGTTGGCTTGGCAGATTTTATTGAATATTTTTCAATTGTACTGGCGTTTTTATTGGATTTTTTCAATAAAGTGCGAGAATCTTTTTCTAATTTATTAGTCTTTAAATTTTCTTTTTTAGAAGAAATTACATTATTGTCTACTTTTTTTTCAAAATCTTGTATTTGTGTTTGTCTGCTATAATTTTTTATAGATTTTTTCAAAATTGTAATATTTGAATCGATTTGGTTTTTAGTTTTATCCTGTTTTAGTTGGCCTTTCGTTGGTATAACAACATTAGTATTTGCCAGTTTTAATGATTTTAGTTTCGAATTAGTTTCGAATTTATTAGCTTCTAAATTATGAGCCACATATTTTTCTGTGTTTTTCTCCCGAAAATAATTAATAAAATCAATTTTTTGATCAACATAAATAATTTTTGTTAAAATCACTGGCTTTCAACGCTTTGTTCTATGAAAATATGAACTAAGGCGGTTTTTTATTAACTGTTTAATTTGTGGTATAGATCATTTTTGATATTTTTCAATAAAATATCTAACAGAAGAAAAACAAAGTCGGCGAATTTCTGCTATAATCTGACTACCATTTCGGATTGAAAAAGTCCCCTTTGTAATAATAGAAATTCGCCCACTAATTAAATTCTTTTGCTTATCAATTGGTATTAAAATAAAAACAAAGCCATTTTCGCGCATTTCTTGTCGCTCATTAATAATTCGCGAATTATCACGGGAAATTGTCTCGCCATCAATATAAATGGGATCGCAAGGAATTTTTTCTGCAGTTTTATAAATTTCTTGGTCAACCATTTTAAAAACTTGCCCGTTTTCTGCAATAATTACATTTTTTGGGTCAATTCCCGATTCAATAGCGGTTTGGGAATGCGCAACTGACATTCTATATTCACCATGATAAGGGAAAAAGTACTTTGGTTTTGTTAATTGAAAAATTTTTTCATGTTCCGCTTTATAAGCATGTCCGGAAGTGTGAAGATAACCATCTGGTCCATTTTCTTTAATAATTGCGCTTAGTTTGTAAAGTCTGTTAATTAAATGCTCAATTTTAATTTTGTTTCCGGGAATTGGCGAGGAAGAAAAAATAATCATATCTTGTGGCTCGATACTAATTTTTGGATGTTTTTTGTTAGACATTCTATCAAGAGCGGCAAGTTGTTCGCCTTGTGAGCCGGTTGTTAGAATTAGCATCTGATTTTCTTCAACACCGTTTAAATTTTTTCCTAGAAAAGCATCATCTGGAACATTAATATAACCTGAACGGCGTCCGATATTAATTCCATTTATCATCGAGCGTCCAAAAACAAGAATTTTTTTCCCTAATTTAATCCCGATTTCGATTAGAGCTTTAATTCTAGTTAAATTAGAGGCGAAAGCAGTAATAATAATTTTTCGTGTTGCTGCTCGCATATGCATTTCAATATCAGCAAGAATATCACGTTCTGAAGGTGAATGATTTGCTCGCATTGCGTTTGTTGAATCCGAAAAAAGCACTGTTAATTTTTGATTACCAATTTCTTTTAGCTTTTCAAAATCGGTATAATTTCCAATTGGTGTATAATCAAAACGGAAATCCCCGGTGCACATAATTGAACCATGTTGCGAACTAATTCTGATTCCAAAGGCATCAGGAATTGAGTGTTGCGCAGTCCAAAAATCGATACTCAAACTTTCAAAACGATAAACATCGTTTTTGTTAATTTCAATAAAATTAACTTTTGGATTAATTTTTTGGTCGTCAAACTTAGCTTTTAAATATTCAATGGCGATTTTTGGCGCAAAAATTTTTTTGATATTAACTTCTTGAACTAAATAAATAATTCCACCAATATGATCTTCATGACCATGAGTTATAAAAAGACCACGTATTTTTGCTTGTTTTTTTTGCAAATAATGGTAATTTGGGACCATTCCTTTAATTCCAGTTAAAAAAAGATTGGCGAATTTGATACCAGCATCAATTATTACAATATCAAAATCATCTTCGATAATTAAAGTGGACTTACCAATTTCTTGCATGCCGCCGAGGCCAAAAAATCGAGTTGGATTAACATTTAAGGACATAATTTTCCTGTCTGGATTATTTTTTGAATTTTTTTGAAAAAAATTTAAAATTTTATAATTGAACTTAATAATATAATAATAGTCTTCATTTTCTATTTTGAGTTATTAAAAACGAAAATTTAAAACTAAATAATTTTTTAACTTTAAAATCATTTAGATAAAGTTAAATCGGATATTCAAACAAATTTTAACAAATTTTTTTAAAAAAAATGCAAATTTTACTTTTTACAAACACGAATTGTTGCTGGTTTTTGCAAATTTATATTAAATTGAGAGGAATAATGTTTTAAACTATCCAAAATTTGCTCATAAATATGACCAAATCCAATGCCTGCAATTAAATTAATACATCTTATCTTTGAATTATAATTATTTAGTTCAAAGATAAGATTTTCAACAATGGCTGTTGTTTTTTGGCTATCAAAGCCGTGAAAGTCGAAACTTTTTTCATTATAAGGATAAAAATTCTCTATATTCTGCTCAGAATCAGAATTTTCAACAGTTTCTAAGATTCTATCTCAATCACCAAAGTGAATTTTTTTTGATTTTTTGCTAAAGTTCATTATTTTGTTTGCTTAAATTTCATGGGCTAAAATGGGTAAAAAATAAATTATTATTTAAATACCAGAATCTTAACTTAATAATTATACTATAATTTTAATATTTTTTTAAACAATCACTCTTTCCTTTTCCAAAAAAAAAAAAAAAATGATAAAATTAAAACAATATGATAACAAACGGTAAAGAAGTTAAGGTAAAACTTATTGATTTCAAAACTTTAACATATCAACTTTTGGAAGATGCAACAGCGGGTGACTGATTTTCAATTGCTAGCGAGGCACAAAATTACATCGAGACACAAATAAAAGAAAAAACAAAAGAAGAAATCCAATCGATTAAAGATCAAACGCGTAATGAAATTTTCGCAAACGACCAGGAAATAAAGCAAATGAGATTCGAAATAGAACAGCTCAAAATTAAAAATACAAAATTAGAAGAAAAAGCAAAAACAGACCAATTAGATTTAGATAAAAAACATACTGCAGAAATTTCCAAAAAAGATGACGAAATTAAAGATTTAAAAAATGAAGTACAAGAGTATAAAAAAAATCAAAATTTTGAAATTGATAAAATAAAAATGGAAAAAGAATTAGAAATTAAGAACAAAATGGAAAAAGAATTTGAAGATAAATGAGAAAAACAAGAAAAAAAATTAAAAGAAAATAACGAGGAAAATAACAAGAAAATAATTCAGGAATTAAAAGAAAATCACAAGAAAATAATTCAGGAATTAAAAGAAAATCACGAGAAAATAATTCAGGAATCAAAAAAGGGTTATAACGAGAAAATTCAGAAAGCTGAACAAGAAAATAATGAATTGCATGCGGAACTAAATAGATATAAAGAAAAAAATATAAATTCAAAGGAAATTGGTGAAAATTTAGAAAACTGAATTTTAGAGCGTTATAAAAGCGTGTTTCCATTTGGCCAAGAAAATGATGAAACAATCAGTTTTAGTTTGAAAAAAGACACTGAAAATCTTAAACAAGAAGGCGAATCAAGTGGAACAAAAGCAGATTTTATTTTTACAATTTATGACAAAGAGGGTCAAATTAGCGAAAGTGTAATTCTTGAAGCTAAATCTGAGTCTAAGGAAAAACCAGGAAGGCAAAAAAACAACCAATTTTTTAAAAAGCTTGAAAACGATCGGGTGAAAAAAAATGCCCGTTATGCAATTTTAGTCACAGAACTTGAGCCTGATCAATATATTACAATTGATATTGCTCCAAATTTTCCGAAAATATTTATCTGTCGCCCATATTTTTATTTAGCACTTTTAATGATTTTGAAATCAATGATTCTTAAAGAAAAAAAATTGGTCATGCAAGGTAAAAATCTTGCAGATAAAGAAAAGATAATTAATGATTTTGAAAAATGGAAAAATGATAAAATAAAAAAATTAGCGGAAAAAATAAATAAAAAGTCAGCAGACGCTATAGCTTCTAGTAGAAAAATTATTGATGAGGCCACAAAAATTCGAGATACTTTAGAGGAAACTTCAAATAATCTTATTTGAAAACTCAATACCGAAATCGATAAATTTAATATTACAGAGTTTGCTAAAAAAATCGAAAGAACAGAAAAAATTTCGCAAGAATTCGTATAATTACTTTAATTGATGGAATTTAAAATTTTCTAAATTATAAACTACAACTTTTCTTAATATTGATTTTTTATTCTTTCGAGATTTTTTGCATATTTTTCCAAATAAGCATTAATTACTTGATTAATAGTTCAGCCTAAAATTTCGATAAAACCTAAGAAAAATTCAAATAATTCCACTAAAATTTTAACGTTTTTATCAAGCAGAAATTGAGAAGCCAAAATAAAAACGTGTTTAAATTGCTCATTAATATCTTTATTTTTAACAAATTTTGTTTCAAAAACCCGCTTTGTTTCGAAGTGTATGCAGGCTGATACTAAAAAATGAATAGCATCAACAAATTCTTCGATAGTTTTTTCATAATTGGACTTTTTATTTGCCTTTCAATATTTAAAACTTTCAATTTCATTGGCAAATTCAGCAATCTCAACAATCGCGGCAATAATTACTTTATCTTGTCATTGTGGGTCAATTTCGGTAACTGAACTATCGCCGTAACTATATTTAGCAAAAAGGTTGTCTAAAATTTTTTGCTTTTCAAAAATTAATTTTAAATCTAATTTCATGTTAGCGGACTTTAAATTATAGTTGATAGTTAATTATATCATATTTTTTTGTTTTTAGGCTACTACTTTTTTGTGCTTTTTTTAAATTCCTTGAAACATAATTATATATTAATAAATTTTCTGTTAATTGACCGAGAAGTTCCTTATTTATATGATATAATTAACTTTTACAAAACTTTGGGGGTTTAGTATAATGGCAGTACCATGGACTCCAAACCCATTAGTGAAGGTTCGAATCCTTTAACCCCCGCCATTTTTATGTTTTTTTGTTTATCTCATTATAATTATTTTTTAATTTTTGATCTAAAAAGTAAAAATAACCCTTAATTTTAAAATTTTTATTTTTTAGTTCAAATAAATTTGAACTTAATTATGAGACCAAAAATGTTTTTTAAGAAAGGAAAAGAATGCGAACAAAATTTAAAGATAAATTATATAATTTAGTCTCACCTTTAATTGAACCAGGAGAAAAATTAGAATTTTCTGTTAGTGATACAAATTTTGATGTCGTCGAATTTAATTCTTTTGGAAAAACAACCATAATTTCTGTTTTTCCCTCAATTAACACAAAAATTTGTGATTTTCAAACAATTGCAATTCGCGATTTGTCGCGAAAATATCCGCAATTTCGATTCATTTCAGTTTCCCTAGATCTTCCTTCCGCAATCACTCAGTGAAAAGATGCTAATGCAGCTGATAATTTAGAAATATATTCAGATTATCGACTTCGTAGTTTTGGGTTTGCCACTGGATTTTTAATTGAAGATGTTTTTTTACTAAATCGTGGTTATCTTATTGTTGATGCAGATGGTAAGGTTTTGGTGGTTGAATCCAATTCTAATGTTCATGATCAAATTGATTTTGTAAAGTTAGAAGAAAAACTTGTTGAACTTTCCTAAGTTTTTTTAAAAAATTTAGACATTATTTTTATCTATTTTAAGAAAATAAAAAAATGCACTTGAATATCGTGCATTTTTTTATTCTGTTCAAGAAATATAAATAATGGTATAATTGTTTAAAACCAAGGACAAAATAAAAAAAATGACTGATAATACGACTATTCCGGCTGATTTAATTTCTGAGCGCCCGTTTAAAGAAGGCGAAGCTTTTTGGTTGATTCAAGATTGAATACCGATTTATGCACTTACGGTTGTTTTGGGCATGATTGCATCGATTATCACTATTTATTTTTTTTGAAAACGTGAAGGTTATAAACCTGATTATTTAGCCGCGTTAATTTTCATCACAATTCCTATTTCGATTGTTGGAGCGCGTTTTGGATTTATTCTTGAACGTTTAGTTGTTGGTGATTTTAGTGTTTTAAAAAACTGATATAATATTCGTCAAGGCGGCCTTTCGATTCAATGAGGAGTAATTTTTCCTACTATCGCAAATCTAATTTATATTTACCGGAAAAGAAGCAAAATCGACTGACGCAAATGTTTTTCATTTATTTTGCCAGCGGTTTTGGTGGGCCAATTTATTGGCAGATGAGGGAATTTTACTAACCACGAGGTTTATGGTTTTCTTGATCCAGAAGGTAAAACTGTAAATTGACTTGGAGATTTTATCAGAAAAAATATGTTTATTAGCGATAAAATCGCGCCAGATGGGCAATTAAGAGTGCCTTTATTTTTCTATGAGTCAATAGTTTCATTATTTGGATATATTGTTTTAGTTTGAATTTTCAATTTATATTCTTGGTTAAAACCTGGGTCTACGGGTGCATTATATATTTTATATTATGGAATTGTTCGCTCTTCAATGGAATATTTACGGCAAGAATCCTATTTATATTATTTTTTAATCGCAATTTTAATGGTTATTTTAGGCTTTTTTCTCTTTATTCGTTTTCAATTTTTCACTAATTATTATTTAAAATTTGAAAACAAAAAAATAAAAATTGCTTTTTTTGAGCGCTATACAAAAGAAAAAAAAATATATGCCAAACTCCCTTGAATTCGTTGAAATAGAAATGTTTTGAATTTTGAGGAAACAAATACTAAAAACTTGGAGGGTTAATTAGGTTTTGCAAAAATAAGCAAAAAAATCCAGTTTTAGCTTAAAAATTTTATTCTAAAGTCAATTTTTTTCTATTTTCTAAATTAAAGTATTATAATTATTTTATAATTTAACAATATAAATAATGTTTGAAAGGCGCTTTTGAATGGAGAATTTTGATGTATTAATTATTGGTGCTGGACCTGCGGGTCTAACAACCGCACTTTATGCATCGCGTGGCAATTTAAAAGTGCTGATTTTGGAAAAAGGAGCTCCAGGCGGAAAGCTTGTTTCTCAATCAAAAATTGAAAACTGACCTGGTGATGAAATAATTGATGGAGCAACTTTAGCGCTTCGAATGTACAAACATCCTTTAAAATTTGGGGCAAAACACCGTTTTTGTGATGTTGATTTTATTGAATCAAATAGCGAATTTGATCATAAAGTTTTTTGTAAAGACGGTAAAGCTTTCCATGGCCGTTCAGTTGTTGTTGCCACTGGGATGGTCGAAAGAAAACCGCTTGATATTAAAAATTATCTTAATTTTGAAGGAAAGGGCGTTTCATATTGTGTTGTTTGTGATGGCCCTTTTTATGCAAATAAACCTTCAATTGTGATTGGCGGTGGAAATTCTGCTGTTGAAGAATCAAGTTTTCTAGCTTCAATTGTATCAAAAGTTTATGTTTTAGTCCGCGATGATAAATTTATCGCGGAGCAAATGCTAATCGATGATTTGAAAAAAAATAAAAATGTCGAGATTTTATTTAATGCAAGAGTGTTAGAATTACAAGGCAAAACCGAATTAGAAGCGGCAATAATTGAACACAACGGTATTAGAAAAACCCTTGAAATAAAATCGCTTTTTCCATATATTGGTTTTTTACCAGCGACAAATTTTTTGCAAAAAAATCACAAAAAAATTCTTAATAAAATTAATTTTATTGAAGTGGATCGTTATGGGCAGTCAAAAATTCCTGGAATTTATGCAGTTGGCGATGTCGTTAGCAAGGAAATAAGGCAAATTGTTACCGCCGCAAGTGATGGGGCGATTGTTGGTAAAATTTTAACAAACCGAATTAAATAAATAAAAAAAGCTAAATTAAGGTAGTTGGAATCGTGAAAATAGTTAAGCAAATTAAAAAAACAAAATATTTGAGTACAAAGTCAAAAATTTTGTTAGGTTTAGGTTTAAGCTCTGCTTTCCTTGCAGTTTTAGGAATTTCAGTTGCTGCTTCTTATGGCTTTGCACTTAGTAAAAAAAAATCATATGAGATAACAGTTGAAGATTTAAACAGACTAGCAACTAAAATTAACGGTCTTAGTTTTAATTCACAAAAAATTTCACCATTTTCAAATTATGCAACTTTAAAAAAAGAATGAAAAAACATGCAAAACTCCGAAAAAAACGGAGATTTTTTTGATTTTTACACGCTCGAATATAAACGCTTACAGCCTTATAAATTACCAAATGGAATTTGAGTCGAGTTTATAAAAATCGAACCTGATGATGCAAACCAGCAATTTAGTGTCGAATTTGTTCTAAAAACATTTAATGGTTCGCGAATTATAAAATCTGATATTAAAACTGATAAAGTCACTATAAGCCCTAACTCAACTTTCTTTTTAGAGAATTTTTACCAAGCTCTTCAAATTAACCTGAAAAATATTTCTCCTTATTCACGAGTTCAAAAAGGGAAAAAAAGTCCTAAAAACTGACTTGCAAGTGATTTTTTAAATGAGATAAATATAGAAGAAACTGCCGATGGCGCAATTCAAAAAATCCGTGATTTTTTTAATTTTAATTTTGATTCAGTTCTAAAAAATAAAAATTTTAGCATTAAATATAATAATGCCTTAATTTTTCCTTATAAAATTGAAATTCTAAAAAATAGTATGAATACCTGATTAAAACCATCGCAAACAAATGCTGATTTTCTCGAAATTCAAGGAAAAGTTAGTTTTACTGATCAGGCAAAAAAATTATTTCCTAAAAATTTTAATACAAATATTACAAAATATTTCAATTTTCTGCTTTTTGATTCAACAAAAAATGAATCAGCATTTGCAGATCCTAATTTTTTCATTAAAATTCCAGAAATAGCTGAGCCAAAAATTGATGAATTTGCAAGTAAAAATTCTCAAGAAAAATTTAATTCGCAACAAAAATCAATTTTATCCGTTTATAAATTTATTAAATATAAAGAAAATAATTCTGGCTTAAAATCAGCCGAAGAAGCAAAAAAAGCGCTTAATTCTTTGTTTATAAATGGTTTAGAATTAGATTTTGGCAAGTATAATGATTTAGATGCAAAAATCAAAAAAAAATTTGAATATAAAATTTTAGTTGACAAAATTCATTTTGGATCTGATGAAAATTCAGCGTTTATTAGAGTTCCCTTTGAAATTTCTTATCCTCTTGATGAAAAAAAAGAAAAAAAACTAAAAACAGAAACCCAAGTTTTGTTAAGAAATTTCAAAAATTCTGCTTCTCAAAGTGTTTTAACTTTTAATCCTAAAGAGTTTGCTTCAATTCCTGTAGTTAGTTTAAAATATCCAAATAATCAAAGTCAGAACAACGATGGTCTTTATGAATCTTTTGAGCCAGTATCAAAATCGCAAATTGAACGGCTTTTAGCATTAAATTACCATGAAAAAATTTATGAAATTTTAACGGATTCTTCTAAATTTAATCTAACTTTTTCAGAAAAAGAAGTTCTGAATTCTTGAATTTTGAGCTATAAATTTCCAACAATTGCAGAATTTTCAAAAAGAACTTTAATTCCTGAAAACCGCAAAAATAACACTCAAATTATCCCTTTTTTTCAAAACAATCAGGAGTTTATTGCCTTTACAAATAAAATTTTAACTTTGCCAAAAGAAGAAGCAAAAAAATATCTTGAAATTTTTTTAAACGCGCTCACACAAGAAAAACAAGCGCAAATTAAAGGAACTTTTAATCGTGAACAAAAACCTCTAGAATCTAGTGATAACGATAAGGCAGCACTATTAAAAGTTCAAGAAGTACAATCTCAAGAGAATAAAGATAATCTACAAAAAAGCCAACAAACAAAAACCGGAAAACAAGAGACTTTTAATGCAAAAAGTCCCGATTCTTCAACTTCAAATACACAGCAAGTTAATTCAGAACAACAAAAAAAGTTCGGAAAAACTCTAAATGGTAACACAAAAACAAGCGCAACTGAATTTAACAACAAAATTGTTGCTAAACTACAAAAACAGTACAAGATTTCAATCCTAAAAGATTTAATTTACAAAATTGACGCCTTAGAAAGTGAGTCTGGGGGGCAATCTAAATTAAATTTGGATAGTTTTACAGATTTATTTATCAATACTTATAAGAATAATGATTTAATCATTCAATTTAACACTTTTGCGGAAAATCTTAATTATAATATTGTTTTTGTCCCTAACCAAGATAGTGAATCCATCAGTGATGAAGAAAAGATAAATTTAGTAAATAAATCTGATTCTACAATAGAAAATCTTAAAAAAAGTGAAAAAAATCAGAGCAGTACTGAACCTTCAACTCAGAAAAATGTACTAAAAAACAAAGTAAGTTTATTCCAAGAAGCAAAACCTAGCTCACAAAATGGTACTCCTCAAAAATCTAGTGCCGAATTTACTACTATCTCGAGACATGAACGCGAAACGGAAGTTTTCAAACTTGGTTATTATTATATTTTTACATCCAGCAATACAAATAAAATTGTCTTTCGAACGCCAATAAAGTCTATAAAATTAAAGGTTTTTTCAGCTGAAAAAGCCGGCGATGATCTTGAAAAATTATCTTATAATATATTAAATTTTCCGCAATCGCTTTTAAAATTAGAACTTGCGGAAAATAATTTTGCATCAGCGGACGCGCTTAAAAAAAGCGCAGAAGAAATTTTAAAAGCAGAATTTAACAGTCAAGATAAGGATTTAAAATCAACAACGGAAAGTTTTAGAAAACTTTTTGGAAATAAAACTTTCATGAAAGTTTATCCATTACTTTATGGAAACGGCCTTATTTACAAAAAAGATAGCGTTTTTAAAGATAAATTTGGAAATTTGAGAATCAGGTTTGCTGTTAAAGATTTAGATGTCAGCGAACAAAGACAAATTATTCTTCCAAGTATTTTAGATCCTGAAAAATCTGAAGAATTAAGTAAAAATACAGAAAAAGTGAAGGAAAAATTGCAAAATTCTTTAACACAACCTGCAACTTCAGATTCACAGCAAACCCAATCTAGTTTACAAAATGACTTAAATAACTTAAAAACCGAGCTTGGAGTTTTTAAACCAGATGAAAAAGAAGCAAAATATCCACTTGTTTTTATAGTAATAAAACCAGATAAGCAGTTTAAAAGGAACTAGACTCGATTATGAATAATATTAAAATAAAAAAAATTAATAAGGTTTCAAATAAACGATCTTTAATAATTATGGCCACCTGACCTATTGCTGTGGGTGTGATTTTAGGTTTTTCATATCTAACTTATACTGTTGTTGAGTCAAAGTATTTTACAAAAGTTGACAAGCGCAGTTTATTAACAACGGATTTAAATCAAAAAGGAATAGAACTTACAAATCAGAAGTTTGCAAATATTATTGATAAATTGGAACTAGATAAGGATTTTGCTAAATATTCAGCCAGTCAAATTCTTAATTTAGTTCATAATGCACAGTCTAATTTTCGTTTAATTAATCTCTTTAATCTTGCAGATTTTAGCTCAAAATATCCGTTTTTAAAGCTCAATATCAATCCGATTGATAATTCTGATGTGGATGATAAGAAGTTAATAACAAAAGTTGTCAACAATAATTTAGTTAATGTGCTTTTTTCAGCTCATGACCAATTAACTAATAAAGTTTATTCAAAAGTGCGCTCAATTCGTGGTTTTGAGGGAAAAGGTGAAACCACATTTGTTGATTTTAATTTGGATCAGCAAAAATCATCTTTTGTTTTATCGCCAGTTGAGATAGCTAAAAAATGAAATGCCACATCTTTGATTGATTCTTTGAATAATGAATATAAAAAAACCAAAGATACAAAAAAAACACTTGAAAAATACGGTTCTTTTTTGCTGCTTGATTCTAATAATGTTGTTGTTGATTTCCCTGAAAAAACAACTTTTGACTTCCAAACTGATTCAACTGGAAATATAGTTTTTAAAAATCTTGAAGATTCAACTGGGAATTTATGGGTTGCTTTTGATATTTTTGATGGGAAAAAACAGAAAATTCGCTCCTTTGATCTAAAGGTTTTAAATTTATTAAATTATCGCGAAGTTACCAATTATCTTAATAATTTATTAAAAAATAATGATGATTTAATTGTACTCAAAGAGGAAAAAATCGAGGAAATTGTAGCTAAAAATGTTTCCTTATCAACTTTTTTCATTAGTTCAAGAAATATTAAAGAATTTTTTGATACATCAAAGTTAGATACGCTTTTTACTAATTCTTTACCAAATTTTGGGTTAAAATTGTTTGCTGCAAACTCGCAAATGGACCGTTTTGGTGAAGTTGAATTAATGGTTCAAGTAGATTTCAGACCAAAAAAAGAGCTAGAATCTAACGAAGGCAACCAAAAACCAGCTTCAAATGTAAATGAAAATTCAGAAACTGAAACTAAAAAAGCTAGTGAAAATAAACTTGTTCTTGCTAAAAAAGTAGAGGAAACCGAAGCAGCTTTATTCCAAGATAGCTCTAGCAAAGAAAAATCAGAAAACAAAAATACGTCTCCAACGGATATAGATTCTGAGATTCAGTTAAATTATCATAAATTTAATTTTATTTATAATTTAAAGCCATTTAAAAATCTAGCGCAAAGATATCTAAATTCAGTTATAAAAAACAATGACTATTATATTATTAAAAATAGTTTTAACTATTTGACCGGCAGCGAAATTATCAATAATTTAAAAGCAATTAATGCTAGTTTTTATTCATTTGTAGAAAACAAAAACACAAATAAAGGATATGAAATTGTCAATTTAGAAAGCAGCCCAACTTATGATAGTTTAGCAAGTCAACAAGCAATTGTGTTGTGATTTATAGACTTTTTTAAAGATAAACTAGATTTTCCTGATTGAAAAAAAGCGGAAACAACACAAAAGCCTGAAGAAATTCTTGCTAAAATATTCGAAAAAATGAATAATATTATAAATTCCAAACAAATTTTTTCATACGGAGTTAAATATAATCTATTTTTTGATAATTTAACACGGGAACTTCAAATCAAGATTAGTATTCAAGATAAAACTAACAAAATTTTAGGTCAAAAGGTTATTAAAATTTCCGGATTAGCTCCGGTAAATCCTCCACTTTTTGTGGCTAAACAAAATTTTGCAAGTTTTTTTATCGATGGTAGCGGTGGTTTTGAAACTAATGACCCAAACATTTTATTGCCAAAAACCATTAAAAATCTTAAATCAATTACGAATCCACAAGTTTTAATCGCTACAAAAAATGAAAAAAATGGCGAAAATAATGCAGTAAATATTAAAATGGTGCAAAATTCTGGTGTTTTATATCCAAGTCTAAATGGTTCACCACTCGCATTTGTCTATCGAGCAGCGGATAATTCAGCTTTTAAACCCGTCGAGTTCGAAATAAAAAAACCTTTTTTTTACGGCTTTTCTGTGCAAAATAATTTAGAGTACAAAAAATATAAAGTAGTTCTTAATTTCGTTAGTGAAACAAAAAATACAATTCAAAATATGCAAACTAATAGCAACGAGAATCATGTAATCTGAGTTAAAAAAGTTGCAAATAAAACCGAATTAGTCAACAAAAATGGGAAAAACATTAGGGAAATACCAGAAAATTTTCCGGTTTGAGTAGTTGGAATTTCTAAGAAAAACGAAATTGATGCTGTAACATCCGTAAATGGCCATGAAAGCTCTACTACTCCCAAAATTATTGGAATTTTACCTGTAAGTGAAGGAGATTTCACAAATTTTGTGATTTCGTATAATGGTTTTAGTGAAAAATCGTCAAAATCACAAACCAACACAAACAATCAAATAACACTGAGAATTGCTAGTGAAAGATCAAAAAACCTGCCCGCACTTGAACTAGTTGAAAATGATTTAAAAGTAAAAGGAACATCAAGTTCAACAACGGAAAAAGAGAACTTATCAATAATTTTGGGAGATTCAGAAAATTCAAAAAATGGGGAAAATTCAGAGGTTTTATTTCGATTTTTTACTCAATTTGATCAACAGTTTCAAGAAAAACAAATTTTTGATCTTGCGCTTGAAAACTCGTTGAAATAAATAGTTTATTTTTCGTGCTTTTCTAAAAACATTTTATTTTCTGCAAAATATAAGATATGTTTTTTATTATTCTTTAATTCTTTTGAAACAATTTTTTGTGCAATAAAATTCTCAATTTGGTTTTTGATAAACCTTTTAATTGGTCTAGCGCCAAAATTTTTATCATAACCAGTTTTAATAATTCAGTCATTAATTGATTTATCGAATTCAATTATAAAATTATTTTCTTTCAAGCGTTTTTTGAAATCGTTCAATTCTAGATCAATAATTTCTCAGATTATATCAGTATTTAAAGCGTTAAATACAATTATTTCATCAATACGGTTAAGAAATTCTGGTTTTAAATACTTTAAAAGTTCCTTTTTGATTGTAAAATCATCTATTTTTTTGTCCTCAAGAATTTGCCTAGCCCCAATGTTTGAGGTTAGGATTATAATTGTGTTACGAAAATTCACTTTTCTTGATTTGCTATCTAATAATTCGCCATTATCAAGAATTTGTAAAAAAATATTAATAACTTCAGGATGAGCTTTTTCAATTTCGTCAAGCAAGACAATGGAATAAGGGTTCTGGCGTACTTTATTTGTCAAAATTCCTCCTTGTTCAAATCCAATATAACCAGGAGGAGCGCCAATTAGTTTAGACACACTGTGTTTTTCCATATATTCTGACATATCAAGCCGGATTATTTGGTTTTTATTATTAAATAAATTAAACGCTAAGGCGCGACATAGTTCTGTTTTTCCAACACCGGTTGGTCCTAAAAATAAAAATGAAGAAATCGGCCTTGATTCATCATTAATTTTTGCCTTAAAACGTAAGATTGCGTTTGCAACCGCCTTAATTGCCTGGTTTTGCCCTTTAATTGATAAGGCTAAATTTTTTTCTAGGTTTAAATACTTTTCAATTTCAGATTCTAAAAGTTTTTCAATAGGAATTTTAGTTCAATTTGCAACAACTTTTGCAATATGATTTTCGTCAAGAACATTGGAAATTTCTTGTTGTTTAGTTTTAGCATTATTCAATTTTTCGTTAATTTTCGGAATTTTTACATACTTTATTTGCGCAGCTTCTTGATAGTTTCCTTGGTCCATTAGCTGATTTTGTTCATATTTTAGTTTTTCAAGTTCGCGGGATAATTTCGCAATTTCTGCAGCTGATTTTTTTGTATCTTCTCATTCTTTTTGCATTGCATTTACTTGGTTTTCAAGGGTTTTAATTTTATTTTCAAGTTCTAAATCAGCCTGGTTTTGTGCATTAATTTGTTCCATTTTTAAATTAATTAATTCGCGCTTTGCTTTTTCAAGTTTTTCTGGTTGGTAGTTAATCTCCACTTTTAAAGAAGCAGCAGCTTCATCGACTAAGTCGATCGCCTTATCTGGCAAAAACCGGTCAAAAATGTAGCGATTCGCCGCTTTTGCAGCAAAAATAAGTGCAGAATCATGGATTTTCACTTGGTGAAAATTTTCAAATCTTTCTTTAATTCCCCTTAGAATATTTATTGTGTCAAGAACTGAAGGTTCTAAAATTTCCACTTTTTGCATTCTCCGTTCAAGCGCGCCATCTTTTTCGATATAAAGTTGATATTCAGAATTTGTTGTGGCGCCAATTAATTTAATTCCTCCGCGGGCCATAATTGGTTTTAAAATATTGGCAAAATCTAGTGAATCCGCACCTGAAGATCCTGTCCCAATTAAAAGGTGGATTTCATCAATAAAAATAATAATCTCATCTGAGCTTTTTTCGATTTCTCGTAAAATTGTCTTAATGCGTTTTTCAAATTCGCCTTTAAATGAAGCCCCAGCCAGAATCGAGGTAAGATCAAGTTCAAAAATTTGCTTGTTTTTTAGATTGTCTGGCACCTGATTTGCAATAATTTTTAGCGCCATTCCTTCAACTATTGCTGTTTTTCCAACACCAGGTTCGCCAACTAAAACAGGGTTATTTTTTGTTTTTCTTGATAAAATTTTAATTATCCGTCTAATTTCAGAGTCTCGGCCAATAACGGGTTCAATTTTGTTTTCTTTTGCTAGTTGTGTTAAATTTCTTGCATATTTTTCAAGATTTTCAAGTTCTATTTTCATTTTTCCCCTTTTTTATATTTTTTATTTTTCATTAATTATAACATATTTTTTGGCACTTATAGTTAAAGAGTGCCAAAAAAATATTTTTATTTGAAAAAAGTTTTTAGTCAATTAAACTTTTAAGAAAGTGTTATAATTAATAGTTAATTATTATGAAAAAAATTATTATTGGAAATTGGAAAATGAATAAAACTGTGCATGAAACACGTGATTTTATTCAAAAATTTGATATTTTTTACAGTAAAAATTTAGGCAAAATCAAAGATAATCTAGATTTTGCAATTGCGCCTAGTTTTACATCGTTAGCTTTAATTTCAACATCAAAAATTGATAAATTAAAAGTGGCTGCACAAAATCTTAGTCAGTTTGATTCAGGAGCTTTTACTGGCGAAATTAGCGCCAAAATGTTGCAGGATTTAGCGGTTCATTATGTTATAATTGGCCATTCTGAAAGACGAGAAATTTTTAAGGAAATAGGAGAGGATTTGACTAATAAAATTTTACAAGCACAAAAATATAATTTAATTCCTGTTTTTTGCGTTGGTGAAAGTCTTTCAGAATTTGAAGCAAATGAAACAGAAAAAGTAATTATTGGGCAAATAAATGAAGTAAAAAGTGTTTTAAATTTTGAAAAAGCAATTATTGCCTATGAGCCAATTTGAGCAATTGGCACAGGAAAAACTGCCACTGCTCAAATTGCGGAACAAGTTTGCAAGTTAATTAAAAATAATTTTGGTAAAAATATTCGCGTAATTTATGGTGGATCTGTTAATTCAAAAAACATTAATGAATTACTATTGCAAAAAAATATCGACGGCGCGCTTGTCGGTAAGGCTTCACTTGATCCAGAGGAATTTGTTAAAATTTTAGCAAATATTTAATTTGGTTTTTATTTTTATTGTATAATTATGAATATTTGAATTTATGCTTGGTTTTAATAGTTTCGTGGATTATTACTAGGTTTAAATTTTTATGTTTAATTTTTTTAAAGGGTTAAAATATGATCACAAAAGCAAAAAAAGCGGAAATAATTACAAGATTTGGAAAAAGCGAAAAAAATACTGGTGATATTAGTGTCCAAATTGCACTTTTAACTGAAGATATTGAGAAATTGAAATTGCACTTTGAAAAAAATAAAAAAGATAAACACTCAATGCGTGGTTTTATTGCAAAAGTTAATAAAAGAAAAAAGCTTTTAAATTATTTAAAAGAAAAGAATTTTGCTTCTTATAAAGAAACAATTGAAGCATTAAATATTAGAAAATAAATTTTTATATAATAAACTACCAAAAAACTATTTTTATTAATTTTCTAATGTTGTTAAAATAAGTTAAGAAAAGCAAAAAAATAAGTCACAAAATTTTGATTTTTAATTCGAATTTTTTTAATACAAAAAATTAAATAAATATTGTATAATTAGTTGTTGCACAAGTCAATCGCAGGTATAATCAAAATATTATTTTATAAATATAAATTATATTTTGATTAATATTTGAGGAAAGTCCGCGCTAGCACTACCTGTGATGGTAGTAGTGTTCATGTTGGGTCTAATAAACCCAAGCTTAGACGACAAGTGCCACAGAGACGAGCTTATTTATTAAATTCTTCTTTTTCTATATTGAGAATTACAATTTTTTTCTTAATAAATAAGGTGAAACGCGGTAAACTCCATGAGCTAGAAACCTAAATTTTGGTAAGGGAGCCCAATTTGAAGAAAAAAAACTTCGATTGGGAAGTTTTTTGATAAGGTTATTATTAAAAGAAAAACTTAGATAAATGATTGACTGATACAGAACGCGGCTTATTAGTGCAAAAACAGCGTAAAAACGCTGTTTTTTTTATTTTTCGAAAAAATTCCCCATTTAATTTTTAATCAAAAAAGGCAAGCAAATAATTAAAAGTAAAAAACCGATTAAGAATCCTAAAAAAATTGGTAATAGGGAAAGGTGCTTTTGCTTTTTTTTAATAAAAGCATAGTTAATTTCTTGTTTTTCTGGTTTAAACCCGCGTTTTTCTAATATTCGATTTTGAGCATTAATTCTCCACTTATGGTAAGAAAGAGAAAAATTACTAAACAATCCAAGTCTTAAGGCGGTGGCAATCGCTGAAATCGAAATTGCCAAAAGACCACTAATAGAAAGTGCATCATATCAGGGTTTTTTTTGAACAAAAATAATTACAATAGTAATTATTAATAAAAAAACCATTCAGAAAAAAAGTGCTAAAATTGATCTTTTCTGTATTTTACGCCGAAAGATTGCGCTAAAAAAAATTGATAAATTAGATTTCATAAAAACTGCCAAAGTTAATTTAAAAATAACTTTTCTAGAACAAATTATATATTAAAAATTTGTATTGATTTCTATTTTAGATAAAGATTAACCAATTTAGTATTCATAAAAAAACAAAACCGGTTTTTATATTGGTTTTGTTTTTTTATTAAATTAAAATAATTATATTTTATCTTTTAATATAAGCATTAATAAATGCTTCCGCAATATCTTTGCGGTTTTGTGCGTAACTTCCTTGAGTATATTCTGGCCCTTCAAATACCGCAAAAGCCTTTAGTGCAATTGCAGGTTTTTCGGGATTTTGTTGTTGAGTATTATTAGTTCCTTGGGTGGTAGCACCAGGATTCTGACCCCCCCCAATTTGATATCAGTCTAAATTAAAGAAGTTAGGAAATGGAGCCCAAGCACCCAGCTCATCTATATTATAAACTACCACACCAACTTCTTTATAATTTTTAGGGTCATTTGCAGCCGAAGAATAAAGTGTTGTTTTTATTGAATAAGGGGTTTTAACAATTTCAAGTAAAATATCCTGACCGTTTTCAACTAAAAAAGGCAAGTTATCATTATTTTGCTCGGCGGGTTTATTAGTGATTTGGAATTCCTGTTTAAAATACACATTATTAGTTTTATCATGCCATTTAGGGTTTTGTTGTGTTTTTGTATTTTCTTTTGATAAATGCACAGCGGCTAGACGAATACCGGCTTTTTCTTGATGGTTTACTACCCCTTGTAGTAATATTGAATTGTGTTCCGGATTCTGGATTGCACTTGTTCAATTTTTGCCCTGCCCATTTCGTGGGTAGCCAGAAGTTAAAAGAACTTGTTGTTGGTCAAGGACTTTTGGATTATTTTTGTTACTTGAACCTAAAAATTGGAGTCATGACAAAGTCTTATGCTCATTTTTTTTGCCAATTGCGGCTTTCATTGAAATATACCCACTTAACTGTTTGTAATCCATTCCAATAGCGTAAAAGGTTTTTTGTCCGTTATTATTTTTCTGTTGCTGCTGCTGCTGTTGTTGTTGCTGTTGCTGCTGTTGCTGCTGTTGTTGTTTATCATTTAAGGTATATTTTTTAATAAAAATACCTTTCCCTTCTTTATCTGCTAAGAGGTAATGAGTGTTTCAATCACCGATATTTTTTGCCCTAAAAGCTAAATAAATAACTCCAGAATCAAGACGAGATTTGGGTTTTTCTTGGGGTTGTACTACTTCGGTTTCTTTACTTTGTACAGCTTGGACTTTTTTCTCGTTGCTTTCATTATTTACCCATTTCAGCGGTTTTGTTAGTTCTAACCCTTCAAGAGATTTTTTACCACCTTCGGTTTTAAAACTAAATTTTTTATTTGGATCTGAAATTTCGATATTGCTTGGCTTTTGCTCATTAGCTTTGGTACTTATTGTATCAAGAAAAAACTTTGGATTATATTTTTTAATTTCGTCATAGGCAGATTTCTCCGAGATAATAACGTTTGTAACCACTAATTTTGAACTTGATAAAATAGTTTTATCAGTTTTAGAAACTAGTTCAAGATTAAAAATTAATTTATCATTATCAGTTTCGATTTTATATTGTGTTTCAACATCATTTAGATTATAAATTTGGGGAGCATTAATTGTTTTTCAGATGCTAGTCCCTAATTTTTTTTGCGTCTCTTTTGGACTTGCTGGAGTTGGAGTTTTTGTTTCTTCTGCAAAAGTGCTAACTGAAACTTTTGTACTTCGAGTTGTTGTAGCATTTTTATTATCTGAAGCTGGTTTTACCGGGGCCGCCGCCTGGGTTGAATTAGAAGAAGAGCTCGGATTTGTTGGCTTTGCATCGCTTTGAGTTTTAACTAGTTTTTTTAGTTCTTCTTTTGCGGTTGCTTTTTCTTGATCATTAGGATATCGTCCATAATCGAGTAAATAAATTTTAGTGACTACTTCATCAGAAGGGTTTGCTAAATTCTCTTTATTCTTTGCTAGCTCAAAAAGGCTATCAATTACCGCTTTAATTTCGTTTGTAGATAGATTTTTGGATGATTTATCATCAGGCATTGAAAATTCCTGAACTGAACTAACAGTGCCAAAAATTTGAGTTAAAGCTTTTTCATATTCATTTAAATCAATATTTAGATCGACTAAAATTGAATCTTTATTTAGAATAGAAATTTTGGAATTTTTTTCTGGATTTACATTAACTTCAAATTCAAAACGAACTTTTTTAGTATTAACTAGTTTTGTCTTATCGGCTTGCACCACTTTATTTTGGTCCAAAACTTTTGGGCTTAGGCTAACTTTGTAGCTGCCAAATTTTGTATCAACTAGAAATTCTTTTTGTTTTAAGTCAAAAAGTTCTTCAAATTTCTTGTTTTTTATTGCCGCTTCAGTTTTAGTTTTTGTCTGTGGGTTTCCGTAGTAGAATTCACTAAGACTAATTTTATCTTCGAGTAACGCTTTTTCTAATTCGGTTTTGATTGTCAGCTTATTTTCAAGATTTTTTTCAAAATAAGTTTTTAGAATACTTCGAATTTCTTGATTTGATACAAGTCCGCGAACTTCAAGTTTTACTTTTGTAGTTTTCTTAGAGGTTTTCTCCACTAAATTAAGTTCTAAATATAATTTTTCATCTTTTTCAGCAAGACTTAATTCATTTTGTTCAGTAAGAACAGCTTCTAATTTATAATTTTCATCTAAAAATACGGGTGCTTCGAGCGAATTATAAAGCGATAAACTCGCATTTGTTGCAATTAATGCCTGTTCTAATCTAAGATAAGAATTTTGCGCGGCACTACCACCGAATTTTTTAAAGTTTTGCTGTAGCGCGTTTTTGAATTCGGCAATTGTTAGATTTGATCTTTTAAGGTCAACAAAAGATTTGGTCTCTTCAATTTGGAATGTTGTTAGACTAGTGTCTGCTTGCTCGGTTGCAGAAAATCCTTTTAGTTCAATTTGTTTTGAATAAGTTATATGATCGTTTTCAGATTTGGCAAAAACTACAACATTTTTAATTGTAGTCCCTTCGGCAACCGCTTTTTCAAAGTCAAAACTAATTTGATAATTATTAGTTTTAAGAATACCAAAGTCAAAAGCGGATGTAAGATCAAAACGATATAGGTCGTTTTTTACAACATTTAAAGCCGCTTTTGCAGAAAGGTTTGCAAAATTTGATTTAATTTTAAGATTGTCAACAACGGAATTAAATTGCTCGTTTGTAATTTTGGCATTGTTAGCAACTTTGTGTTGCGCAGGCGTTTGGTTTAATACTGAATAATAAGAGTTATTATAAGATTTTATTCCAACTGCAATTCCAACAATTGCGCTTAGACCAAGTGTGGTAGCAGCAATAGTTGCAATTAGTCAAACGGGTTTTCGATAATGTTTTGGCTTTTTCATGATTTTAAATAGATACCTCCATTTTTAGTTTTTTATTGCTTATTTTTATTTGTGTGTGGCGTTATTGGCAGTTTTTCTAACCGTAATTCTCACTTTCAAAGTTGATCTTTGTGCTCCCTCAGCTTGTTTGCCTTGGTTTTGTGCCCCCTCAGCTTTTTTGCCTTGGTTTTGTGCCCCTTCAGCTTTTTTGCCTTGGTTTGAAGAACCCTCAGCTTTTTCATTTTCATTAGCTTTTACTAGCACAAAGTCAAGTGTTTTTGTACTATCATTAGATTCTAAAACGTTATCAACTTCAGTCTGGTATTTTTTGTCCGGATAATGTTTTTTAAGATATTCGTCAACTTTTTTCCCAAGCTCAGGAAGAAAAGATGTTAGTTTATTATCATTTTCTTGATTCGGTGTTCCCTCAGCTTTTTTGCCCTGGTTTGAAGAACCTTCAGCTTTTTTTGGAAATTGAAGAGAAGAATATGAACTATTATCTAGGCTAGTTTCGTGAAATTCATTTTGTAATTTGATAACAACACTATCTAGTTCTTTAATTGCCTTGGTTTTCTCATATATTTCGTTTGATTCTAATTCCAAGAACATTTTTAATTCGGGAGTTTTTAGACTTAATTTTGACTCATTGTTGTATTTAAGATCAAAACTAAAGGAAACTGAAAGGTATTTTTCTTCTTCTTTTTTGCCCTGGTTTGAAGAACCTTCAGCTTTTTTGCCTTGGTTTTGAGTCCCCTCAGCTTTTTTGCCTTGATTCGGTGCCCCCTCAGCTTTTTTGCCTTGATTCGGTGCTCCCTCAGCTTTTTTGCCCTGGTTTGAAGAATTAGAATTAGGTGTTATTTTTGCTTTGAATTCTTGAATTTTTTTATCAATTTCTGTTTTATTTGTATTTGTAGAGTTATTATTAAGAGTAAGAGAATATGAGATATTATCATCTAATTTGGCCCATGGGGTAAAATTATTAAATTGCGCAGCTTTTAAGAAAAAAGCTTTGAGAACATCACCAAAGTTATTAAATTCTTCGCCTTCTGTCAGTTTTTCATTACTACTATTAGTTGTCATTGAGACTGCTTGTTGTGACCCGGTTGTTTTGTCGAGAACGCTTAAACTTTCGTTTTTAATTAAAGAATGTTTTTTTAATTCCGCAAAAATCGCAGTATCATCACCTTTTAATTTATCTTTTATACTTTTTGGAAGCACTAAAGTTCCATAAAATCCAATTCCGCTTTCATCGTTTCAAATATTGTTAAAAGAAAGTTTTTTAATTTTCCTGTTTCCGTTTTTTCAGCCAACAAAATTGATTTTATCCGCTTCAGCGAAAATATTTTTAGCGGATTTTATTGAATAAGGTAGATTTGCATATTCGGTTTTTAATCCCCATCCTTTCGCTAATTCAAAAAGTGTTTCTAATAGTGTAATTTTATCTTTAGTTAGCAAATCCTGGTAAAAATTAGCAACTTGGTGACCATCTCGGAAATAATCGCGCGAAAGAATTGTTGCTACATTTTTTTGAGCAGTTGATTCCGATTCATCTTTTACTAATTTTTTAATATCAGTAAGTTTTGGTTGTTTAAGTTTTCCTGTTCAGGCATTAATTAAAGAAAGATAAGGTCCAAAATCATAATCATAATTATCACTAAGAACTTTTTGAATATCATTTACTTTTTTTTCTTTAAAAAGTGCATCTGCTTCAACTTGCGCAATTGGTGTTCCTGAGCGTTTTATATCCCCGCCATATGCAAAAAGTTCTTGTTTTTCTTTGCCTTTTTCTAAAAAAGGCAAAAAGGCAGTTTTATAAATCTCTTGATTTATTTTTGGGAGTTCAGTGACTTGTTTAAACCCGCTTAATTTTAAAACGCCTTCTTTTGTTGCAGTTTTTTGTGATAAATTTAAATTGAAGAAAAAATTATCATTTACAGAAGCTGTATATGGAATTAAAATTGCGGTTTTATCAGTTGGGTCAATGTTTGCTTTTAAAACATCAAGTAAGTATTCAAGACTCTCTGAATTAGCACGATCTTTAAATTTGCTATCAAATTTACCAAAACTAAAACTAACTTTATTTTTTAATAAAGCGTTAATATCAGTTTTTCTTTGTTCTGAACGGGCTGCATTATCAGTAAAATAACCAGATTTAATTTCTGCAAGAAATTCGTAGGCAGATTTTTGTTGCCCTTTGTCATTAAAATCAGTTTTTGTAACATCTTTTAGTGTTAAATTATCGATAAAATCGTTTAAATCTAAAAAATATGAACTATTATCCCTTTTTTGTAATCTTAGTGAGTTAATTATTGGTTTAAAATCGATGTTTACGCCCACTAAATCACGGGCTTCATATGTTAAATCTGCTTTTAAAAATAGTGATGGAATTTGATTTTGGACACTAACAAATTGACCAGTAATTTTATCTTTTGCAAAGCTAAATTCAAAAATATTACCAGAATTATCCGGCAATTTATTATCTTGTGAGTTATCTAATTTATTAATTAAATTATCTAAAGCAGGGAAATAAGTTGCAAGTTTTTGAGTTAGTTCTTGGGAATTTCGTACATTGTTTAAATCTTTTTGAAAATCCTGCGCACGCAAAGTCGAAGGATCTTTTTGACTTGGTTTTGGTGTTTTGTTATTTTGAGTTTGCTCATCGGCAAAATTTGTAGTTGTTGTTGCTAGCAAATTTTGAATTGTTGTATTAAGTTTTTCAGTAATTTTTTTAAGAGAAAAATTAAATTCGGCAACTAAAAGATTTGACTGTTTTGCAAAAGAAACTGTTTGTTCGTAAATATCAGATTTTGCAATATCTCCATTTTCAAGTTCTTGATATACTTGAAATTTAACATTAAAATTCTGATTTTCATCATTTGGGTTAATTTCAATAATGTGAAAACTAATTTTTGCATCAACATACTCAGGATCTTCAAAATTGATTTTTTCTAATTTATCGTTTGTTTTTGTGAAAAAAGAAAAGGATCCAAGTGCGCTTTCGCTATTTTTAATTTGATTATTAGAATCTAGAAGCAAAGATTTTATTGTATTATAATCAGAGTTTGGATCAAAAGCATTAAGACTGAAAGCCAAATTGGAGATTCTAGATGCAAAATCATTTGCTTGTTTTCGTGGGTTTTCTGCCTTGTATTTAGCAGTTGAGCTAAGCCAAACAGTTAAACCAAAAACTCCAGCGCCAATAATTCCGCTTACCAAACCAATTTTAAATGTTTTTGATTTTAGCAATTTATTCATATATATTTATTAAACTCCTAAATTTAAAAATAAATTTTTTACTTATTTCTTAAAAAATAAGATAACAAAATAACTAGCTTATTGAATTAAATTCTAATAAGAATAGCTAAAAGTAAATAATTTATTTGGTTTGCACATTTAAAATTATACCAACTTTTTTTGTCTAAAAAAAAAAAAAAAAAAAAGGCAAAAGAATTTTTTATTTTGTTTTTTTGCCTTTTTTTGGAAAAATTTGGCACAATTTATTCATTTTAATTTTTTTAAATTTAGATATCAATTTTGGCATATTGGGCATTTTCTTCGATGAAAATTTTCCGCAAGCTGACATCAATCCCCATTAATGAGTCAAAAACTTGGCTGACCTGTTCAGCATCATGAATTTGCACTTGCGACATTCTTCTTGATTTAGGGTTCATTGTTGTTTCTCAAAGTTGTTCAGGATTCATTTCTCCTAATCCTTTGTATCTTTGAATGGCAAATTTGGAATTTTCCTTAACAATTTCTGCTAAAATTTTCTCTTTTTCAACTTCATTATAAGCATAATGAATTTTTTTGTTCTGGGAAATCTTATAAAGTGGCGGAATTGCAATGTAGACAAAACCAAATTCAATCAATTTTTTAAAATAACGAAATAAAAATGTAAGTAAAAGTGAGCGAATATGTGAACCGTCAGAATCAGCATCAGTCATTATAATAATTTTTTGATAGCGAATTTTGTTAATGTCAAATTCAGGACCCACACCAGTTCCAAAAGCAGTTATCATCGAAAGAATTTCTTCGTTACGCAAAACCTTTTCTAATTGAAAACGTTGAGAGTTAATTACTTTCCCCCTTAAAGGCAAAATTGCTTGAAAATGACGGTCACGACCCATTTTTGCGCTTCCGCCAGCAGAATTTCCTTCTACTATATAAAGTTCAGCAATTTGTGGATTTTTTACCGAACAATCAGCAAGTTTTCCTGGAAGTGTGCCAATATCAAAAATTGATTTACGCTTTACAGCTTCACGTGCTGATTTAGCAGCGCGGGCAGCTTTTTGGGCAAGAAGATTCCGTTTGATGATTTTAAGGGCATCATCGGGATTTTCTGCTAAATAACGCTCAAAAACCTCGCTAAAAGATTTATTAACATATTGGCGCACTTCTTTATTGGTTAGTTTTCCTTTGGTTTGGCCCTCAAAAATTGGATTTGAGTGTTTTATCGAAACTATTGCAATAAGACCATCTTTTATATCTTGTTTTAAAAATTTATCAGTTTCTGATTTAATAAATTTGTTTTTAAGAGCGTAATTATTCAAAATGCGCAAAAGCGCATCGTATAGGCCATTTTCGTGACTTCCGCCTTCAGGGTTATGAATATTATTTGTATAAGCTTTAATTTGGCAGTAATCTTCTTCGACATAGTTTAGTGCAAATTCGACTTTGATTATGTCATTATTATGTTTATACTCGTTTTCTGCATAAATAATTGTATCTGTTATTTTTTTAAAATTTTTACTTAATTCAACAACATAATCACGAATTCCACCATCAAAACAAAAGCTTTGACTAAAATTGCTCCGATTATCGCTAACTACAAATTTGATACCGCGAGTTAAATAAGCTGTATTTTTAATGCGGCTGATAATTGTTAAAAGTTGGAAACTATTTTCTTCAAGAATTTGAAAGTCAGGGCTGAAAATAATTTTAGTGCCAGTTTCATTGCTGTCTAAATTAGAAATTGCTTTTAAATCGTCGGTTTTTTGACCACCATCTGTGAATTTTTGATATCAGATTTTACCTTCACGTTTAATAAAAACTTCCAATTCTTTGGCAAGGCCATTAACAACTGAAGCGCCAACTCCGTGAAGTCCACCAGATACTTTATATGATTTTCCGTCAAATTTTCCACCAGCATGTAAAACTGTAAAAACAACTTCAGCTGCAGAAACATCGTATTTTGGGTGTTTTCCTACTGGAATTCCTCGGCCATTATCTTCGATGCTGATTTTAAAATCATCCAAAATTGTAATTTTAATTTTGGATGCAAAACCAGCAAGGGCTTCATCAACAGCATTGTCAACAATTTCCCAGACTAAATGATGTAATTCATTTATGCCTGTGCCACCGATATACATTCCTGGGCGTTTACGAACCGCTTCTAAACCTTCCAAAACAACGATATTTTCGGCTTGATAATCTTTTGACATTAATAATTTCTCCAATGATTTATGGTTTTAAATTATAACATAAGATTTAAAAATACACCATTAATTTGTAGATTTTTTTTAAATTAAAATCCAAAAGAAACTTCTAAATTAAAGCATCTTTTGGATTTTTAGTATATTTAAAATTTTAATTTTTTTTTAGTTCTTAAGATTTAATTAAAAAGTTAAAAAACTCTATAAAATACGGAATATTTTTGGCTTTAAGTCTTATAACTAAAAAAAAAAAAAAAAAAAATTAGTTTAATTGTTGTTCTACTAATATTTTAAGTTTTGCATTGGCTTTTTTAGCCGCTTTGGATGTTTTAAGTCGTCTTAACTCGCGTCTTTTTGCCATTTGTAACTTTCTAATTTTACGCATCGGTCTTATCCTTTCAAAACTAATTTTGGTTTATTGTATTAAGTTTAATTACTAATTCGTTGGTTTTTTTGCTTTGAATCGAAACAACTTCTGTTATATCTCTGGCCTGAATTTTTCCATCCAAAATTCCAATTGCAAGCCCTGATTTGCCTTGGTTAATTAATTCAATTGCTTTCATTGCCATTTTTGCTGCTAAAATTCGGTCAAATGCTGAAGGTCTTCCACCACGTTGAGGATGGCCAATTTCCAATCCTTTGGTTGTGATTTTTGTTAGCTCTTCGATTCTAGCAACAAATTCTTTTAGATTTGGCAAAATATTTTCAGTTACTGTAATTATTACACTTGGTTTGCCTTTTTTAAATTGTTCTAAAACCATTTGACTTACTTGTTCGGGCGTTAAAATGTTAGTGTGTGTGATTAAAATTTCACTACCTGTTGCCATTGCGGAATATAAGGCCAAATCTTGACAATATCGTCCCATAACTTCCACTACAAAACAACGACGGTGAGAATTTGCAGTATCACGCAACTTATCAACAGTTTCAATAATTGTATTTAATGCGGTGTCAAATCCAATTGTATAATCTGTAAATTCAATATCATTATCAATTGTTCCAGGTAGTGCAATGACATTTATCCCTTGCAAATGCATTTTATAACCACCATTGTAAGTTCCATCGCCTCCAATCACAATTAATGAGCTAATGCCAAGTTCTTTTAAATTTTTAGCTGCTAGAAGTTGTATTTCTTCATTTTTAAATTCAGGAAAACGGGTAGACCCAATAGCAGTCCCACCAAAACTTGCAATACCATTATAAGGAAATTTAGTTGCTGGCATTATTTTTTTTGAGATTATTCCTGAATAACCATCAAAAATCAAATAAGGTTCAAACCCTAAACTTAGTGCGGATTTTACAAGAAAACTGATAGCAGAATTCATTCCAGGTGAGTCGCCACCTGAAGTTAATATTGCAATTTTTTTTGTCATTTTAAACTCTTTATTATTATTATTATTATTATTATTATTATTATTATTATTATTATTATTATTATTATTATTTTATTTAAATAATTTTTTTTATATTTATAAATTTTAATTGAATTGGACAAAATAAATTTGAAATGGTACGCCCTAGAGGATTTGAACCTCTGACCCAATGATTAAAAGTCATTTGCTCTACCTGCTGAGCTAAGGGCGCATTTGGTGCTCGAAACTGGACTCGAACCAGCACGGGATTACTCCCAAAGGATTTTAAGTCCTTTGTGTCTACCATTCCACCACTCGAGCTGCTATATGAATTTTTATTTTTTTAAAAGCATAAAAAATTATACCATAAATAAAAAACCAGAAGCAATTTTTAATTTTAAAAGTTTTAATTTTTCCAAATAACTTCTGCATACATTTTAACAAAAATTTACGAAAATTTTTTAAGTTTAGGAAAAAATTAGTAAATTTGAGTTTGTTTTACTATTTTTTATTAAATAATTACAAAATTTTTAAATTAGTTAAATGGGAAAAACGATCGGCAAAGCAAAATTTTGTATCATTTTAAAGGCAGTTTTTTTCTTCTCCTTTTTTTTGTTGGTTAGTTGTTTTCAAATTGACCTTAATATGAATTCTAATTATAATAAAGCAAAAAATTCTGTGACATCAGTAAATAAAAAATCTTTTGTTTTTCAATCGGTTATGACAGGGCTCCCGAAAAGCCAGAAAAAACCAGCAACAAAATTTGTTGGGATGTTAACATATGAAGAAATTGAAAATTTAAAAGTGGGTCAAATAAATGAAGAAGAATATTTTGGTTTTGAAGAAGTTTTGGTAAAATTTTTTAACACCCTCGATGCTGAAGTTGAATTTAAGAAAAAAGAACAACTATTTATGAATTTACGAAGAAAAATTGAACTTGTAAATTCAAAAATTAATCTTGGAATCAATGAAGATAAAGAATACATAAGTCAAAAAAAATCGGAAATTAAAATAAAACAACCAGTTTTTGAAGATGAAAGCGATAGATCTTTTTATAAAGAACAAATAGAATTATTCGAATCAGACAAAGATTTAAAAAAATTTTTAGAAAAAAAGAATAAATATCTTTTTATTGAAGAAAATTTTATAAAAGAGCAAAAACAGTGAAATCCTGTAATTAAATTAATTTTTCAATTAAATATGGCGCGTTTTCATTTAGATTTTATTGAAATTACCCAACAAATAACAAAAAATATAATAATTGCGATCATTGACTATGTTATAAATCTGGAAGCAACCAAAAAAACGGAACAAAAACTAACAAGCGAAATTAATAACCTTTCAGAGCAAAAAAGTAAAATTGGGTTAGAAATAAAAAAAGAAAAAGAAAACATACAACTAAAATTGCAAGAAAAAGACAAATTAAATGAGGAAACTTATAAAAAAATTGAAAAAATTAGTCAAAAAATTGTGGAAAAAAAAGTGAGTCTTGAAGAATTAAAGCAAAAAAATTCACAAATTCTTAGATTAGATGTGAAAAAAATCATTGATTTTTTGGCAAGTTTTTTTGATCCTATTTTGCATTATTCAATAAAAAGCGACTATGTTTTTCAAAACGAAATTAATCTTAGAGTTAACAACCAACTTGCTTTTAGCAAATTCTTCGAATTTTTTACAAAAAATTTAAAGAAAAAACTAAAGAAATATAATCTTGAATCGCCGTTTTCTATTATGGGTGAAAAAAAACGAATAATTATTGAAAAATATTTTATTCCAATAATTTAAATTATCCTTTAATTTATAGCATTTTTTTAAAAATGTGATACAATTAAACCGCTAATTTTGCTTTAAGGGAAATGAGATGGAACAAGCATTTAACAAAAACAAAAGGGCCGAGAAAATTACTTTTTTTGGTGCGCTTTTGATTGTGCTTGGCGCAAGTATTGGAGCTGGAATTTTTTTTAAATCAAAATCAGTTTTGGAAAATTCTGGTTATAATCTTGCGCTTGCTATCGGAAATTGAATCATTGCTTGTTTTTCAATCGTGGCAATGGCAATTGCACTTGTTGAAATTTCATCAACAACTAAAAAGTCAAATTTATCAATTATTATTTGAAATAAAGTCTTTAATTCAGAGTCTTTTTTTCAAATTTCTAAAAATTTTATAATTTATCTTTATCTTCCGTTTACCTATTTTGTATTACCAGTTTATTTTATGCAAATTTTGCAGGATTCAATTGCGGCATTTCGGCTTGAATCAACCAGCGAATGAAATATAAGTTCTGATTGAATAATTGTTCTTGCAGCCTCAATTTTAATTACAATTTATTTTTTTGTTATTGGTTTGAATACAAAAATTGCTGAATTTCATAACAAAATTTTTCTAATTGCAAAATTTTTACCAATTTTAGTAACAATAATTGTCGGTTTTGTGTTATTTTTTCAAGGTGGTTCAAATAAATTATCTAATAATATAACTTTTTTACCATTAGAAAAAATCAAAACTAAAGGAGCTTCAATTTCTTCTAGTTTGCCAGGTGTTGGAGTTTTGGTTTCAATGGCAGGGATTTTCTTTTCATATGAAGGGTTTTTTACTGCCGCAGGTTTGCAAACAGAAATGAAAAATCCAAAAAAAACTCCGATTGCAATTTTGGTTGGTATCGGAATTACAACTATAATTTACCTTTTTATTGCGATTGCAACTTCAATTGTTGGCGACGGATCGATTTCATCTTTTATTCAAATTGCAAAAAACGAACTAAATTGATCAGGCCTAACAATTAAATTAATTCTTGGGACAACTTTTTTACTAATCGGAATTAGTTTGCTAGGAATTATAAATATTTTTACTTTATGAGGCCCAAGAGCTTTAGAAGAATTAATTACAAGAAATGAGTTTTCTCTTTTAAAAAAGTGAAAAAATTTCACAAATTTAAACAAACCGATAGTTTCGACTATTTTTTTAAGTATATTTTCGATTATTTGTCTAGTTATTTTTACTTTAATTGGAGTTTTCGCCTTTGATGATCAAGGTTATGGAAATTATGGGCAAAAACTAAATAATTTATATTCCTTTGCCGATATTACGGGAAATTGGGCTGCCTTAATTAGTTTTTTACTGATTGCGGCAGCAATTTATGGGTGTATTCGCAACCGTAAAACTCAGAAAATTCCTGTTCAAAAGCAAAAATATTTTCTCTTTTTTGCTTATATTTCTGTAATTTTTATTAGTATAGTATTAATTTTTGCACTTTTTACACCAGTTATTGATTTAATTTTAATTTCTTTATATAAACCGCAAATTTATGATTTTGACCAAATCTTAAAAACCAGAATAACAAAGGTGGTTGTACTTTTATTATTTATTTTAGTTCCTAGTTTTCCGTTAATTTGTTGCTGAGCGCAAAAAAAATTAAGAATATTCCTAAAAAAATAAAAAATAGTTTACAATATAAGAAAGTTATGAAAATTAACTTAGAAAAATATATTCGAACTGTTGAAGATTTCCCTAAAAAAGGAATTAGTTTTAAGGATATCTCCCCATTACTTGCTGATGGAAAAGCATTGAATTATGCAATTGTTGAAATGGCCTCGCTGGCAAAAGATGTTGACATAATTGTAGGGCCTGATGCAAGAGGCTTTTTATTTGGAACGCCAACTGCCGCGTTTCTTTCAAAACCATTTGTAATGGTCAGAAAAGCTGGCAAATTACCTGGTGAAGTTGAGGAATTTGCTTATGAATTAGAATATGGTTCAGCAATTCTAGAAGTTCAAGTAGGAATGATAAAACCTGGGCAAAAAGTAGCGATTGTTGATGATGTGCTAGCAACTGGAGGAACTGTAAAAGCAATCACCAAAATGATCGAAAGAGCTGGAGCAACTGTTTCTAAAATCATTTTCTTAATTGAACTTGAAAAATTACAAGGTCGTAAAAATCTTCAAAATTACGATGTTACTTCTTTGATCAAAATAAGCTAAACTTTTTAAAAATTTCCTATTTCAAAAAGTTCTGACTATTTATTTTTTATTAGTCAGAACTTTTTTGTCTAAATAATATATTTATTATAATATAATAATATAACACTACTTGTAAATTTATTTTTTAAGTTCAAGTGAAGTTTTTTATCGTTTTTCTTGAATTTTATAATAAACTATGTAGAAATTATAAAAAGGAGATATATGGACAAATTGCGCTATGTAAAAGCAGGCCAAATTATGGCAAATGATGCAGAAATGATTCGTTTTCTTGATATTGAAGGTAATCTTTTGCATTCAACAGTTTTTGGGCTGCTTGATGAGAAAAAAGATATCCGATTAACAAGCCAAGAAATTAAAAAAGCCTATGAATTTATGGTATTATCTCGCCAACAAGATACATATATGACACAATTACAACGTCAAGGCAGAATGTTAACTTTTGCTCCTAATTTTGGTGAAGAAGCTCTTCAAGTTGCCTCTGGAATGGCGCTTACAAAAGATGATTGATTTGTTCCGGCTTTTCGTTCAAATGCAACAATGTTATATCTTGGCGTGCCAATGATTAGGCAAATGCAATATTGAAATGGTAGTGAAAAAGGAAATATAATTCCTGAAAATGTTAATGTTTTGCCAATTAATATTCCAATTGGCACTCAGTTTTCTCATGCTGCTGGAATTGCTTATGCAGCAAAACTAACAGGGAAAAAAATTGTGGCAATGAGTTTCATAGGAAATGGCGGGACTGCTGAAGGCGAATTCTATGAAGCGCTTAATGTTGCAAGCATTTGAAAATGACCTGTTGTTTTTTGTGTTAATAATAATCAATGAGCAATCTCAACTCCAAATAAATATGAAAATGGCGCACCAACAATTGCGGCAAAAGCAATGGCAGCAGGAATTCCTGGGCTTCGTGTTGATGGAAATGATCTTTTAGCATCTTATGAAGTAATCAAAGAAGCTGTAGATTATGCCCGTTCTGGAAATGGTCCTGTACTTGTTGAGTTTGTGACTTGACGGCAAGGCGTTCATACCTCTTCTGATAATCCAAGAATTTATCGTACTGAAGAAGAAGAAAAAGAAAATGAAAAATGGGAACCAATGCACCGAATTGAAAAATTCATGTTCGATCGCGGAATACTGAATCCTCAAGAAAAACAGCAAATTTGGGATAGGGCACTTTTAATTGTAAAAGAAACCTATGAAAAATCGCTTGTAGGACTTGAATCAACAATTGATGACATTTTTGATTATACCTATAGTGAATTACCACCTGAACTTGCAGAACAAAAAAAAGAAGCACTTGAGTTTTTTAAAGGAGTAAAATAATGGCAAATTCAGACAAAATTGCTCTTAACAACATTGGCGCAGTCACAAATGCTCTTGATTTAATGATGGAAAAAGATCCCCGTGTTGTTCTATGAGGGCAAGATGCTGGTTTTGAAGGCGGGGTTTTCCGCGCAACTGAAGGTTTACAAAAAAAATATGGAATTGAGCGTGTATGAGATTCGCCAATTGCTGAGGCCTCAATTTGTGGAGTTGCTATCGGGGCTGCGCTTGCTGGGCTTCGTCCGGTAATTGAAATGCAATTTCAAGGATTTTCTTTTCCAGCTTTTCAACAACTTTTTGTGCACGCGGCGCGTTATCGTAATCGCTCCCGTGGGCGTTTTAGTGTTCCAATGGTAATGCGAATGCCAATGGCAGGAGGGGTTCGCGCTCTTGAACATCATTCCGAAGCAATTGAGGCGCTTTATGCGCATATTCCTGGTCTAAAAGTGGTAATGCCCTCAACTCCTTATGATACAAAAGGACTTTTAATTTCTGCAATTAATGATCCAGATCCGGTTGTTTTTCTTGAACCAAAAAAAATCTATCGTGCTTTTAAACAAGAAGTGCCTGCCGGAATCTACGAAGTTCCGATAGGCAAAGCAAGCGTTATTAAAGAAGGTTCGGATTTGACGCTTGTTAGTTATGGGGCTCAAGTGCATGAGGCAATCGCCGCAATTAAACAACTTTCATCAACCCCAGGACTTGAGGAAGTTGATGTTGAACTAATTGATTTAAGAACAATTAAACCCCTTGATACAGAAACAATCATTGAATCTGTTAAAAAAACCGGAAGAATTTTAATAGTTCACGAAGCAGTTAAATCATTTTCAGTTTCAGCTGAAATAATTGCCCGCGTTAACGAAAAAGCATTTGAATATCTTGAAGCAGCGCCAACCCGTCTTACTGGATATGATATCACTGTGCCACTCGCAAAAGGAGAAAATTTCCATTCAATTACCAAAGAAAAAATAATTGATAAAATACGTAAAATTATGGAATCATAGTTTAAAAATTAGACAAAAAAACATTCAGAATCAAAGGTTTAGTTTCTGGATGTTTTTTTATTTTTAAAAAACTCTAATTTTTTAAATAAATTAGAGTTGCGGACCCTAAGCAGAGAAATGGGGCGGATGACGGGGCTCGAACCCGCGAATGTCGGGACCACAACCCGATGCGTTAACCACTTCGCCACATCCACCAAGTTAACAAAATATCTTAATTATAACATAAAAAGTTTTAATTAGTACTAAATTAAACTTATTTTTTGCGTTCCAAATTCAAATTATTGAAATTTTATCAAATAAATTTGCCAAATTTTTAATTTATTAATAAAAAAGTAAAATTTAGCAAATTTAGACTCAAAATTAGCACTTTTCCAATCGCTAAATTCTAATTTTGTTAAAAAAACCCGCCAAAAACTACATAAAATTTATTTATTTTAATTTTGTGATATAATAACCAAGCTTTATAGAATTTAATTTATTTGCTTATTTAATATAAATATCGAAACAGAAAATAATCTATTTTGTTATTTTAGCAGCCAAAATAGGTCGTTTTTGTTCTTTTCAGCAGCGGTAAAATTTAAAATCAAAACGAAAATACGAGCGAAAATAATGATAAAAAAAAGAAAAATTATATTATTAATTAGCACAATTTCGGCCATTTTAGCGACTTCCTTTGTCGGAATTATAATTTTGAGGGCAAAAAGTTCAAATTATGAAAAATTTTATAATTTTGAATATAAATATGATAAAAACGGGGATATTTTGCTAAATTTTAACCTTGATAAGAATTTTGCAAGCAAAATCGCAAAAGCTAAATTTTTAAACAAAAATTTAGACTCCGAATTTGTTTCCTTTCAGGTTGATAAATCCGGAAATCTGGCAATAAATCACCCTTTTAATCTCGATGATTCTTTTAAATTAGTTGCAATTGAAATTCAGAAAAGATCCATTTTCAAAACCAGCTATGATAAAGCCCCAATTTTTAAATCAGTTAGCTGGGATAGCCAGGCGGCAAAATTACAGTTTAACAAAAATCTTACCGCAAATCAGGAGGTTTTTCTTGTTCTAAAAAATGAGGACGGATTTCAAATTGAAAAAAAAGTGGCAATTGATACTTTAGGTCAAAGTTCAAAATTAACTTCCAAAACGCTAAATTTAGACCAAAAACTTGCTCTGCGCGGCATTTATTTTATTGATCAAAAAACTAAGGCAAACCAGCCAATTAATTTAAATGATCTTTTTGTTGAATTTGACAGCCAAAAAGCAGCAAAAAACCCTTTAGAAAATCAAGAAAAATCAGAAATTTTAACTCCCATCAAAGATACAACCATTATAAAAAATAGCGAAAAAGTCGAAAAAAAATTTTCAATAATTAAAGACGTTGAACTAAGCGAAAATGGGGTTAATATCCATTTTAATTTCATCGATCCGGAATTGATAAGTGCGAATTTGGTGCTAACAATTAATTCAGAAGATGGCCATACTAAATTAACATCAAAATATGGATATTTTGATTTTGATAGACAATTATATCATTTTAGTTTCGCGGAAATTCCTGGAAATAATAAATATTTTTTGTCAAATATTTATTATTATGATGCAAAAAATAAGCTAAATGAGATCAGATTTCAAAACAGCATTGAAAATTTTTCCTTTATAAAATATTTTGAGCCTGTTAAATTGAGCAAAATTCAATTGCTAAAAAGTGATTTTATCGACCAAGTTTTTGCAAATCTGGAATTAGAAGATGAAAATGAACTTTTAAAACAAGGCGATCAAATTAAAGTTTTTGCAGACAATGAGGGAAAAAACATCGAATCAATCGGGGAAATTGTGGAAAAAACGGGCAAAATTCTTCTAAATTTCCATTTTCATGTTTTACCGAATAAAAAAATTAATATTAAAAAGTTAGAGCCTTTGAAAATTAAGAAAAAATTATGGTTTAAAAATGCAAACGGCTCTGAATTTCACAAAAAGATCAAAAAACCCGAACAATTTTTTCTTGAGAACAAAATTGAATTTAAAAATCTTGAACAAACTAGTCTAAATTCATTAAAAATCGATCTAATTTCTGAAAATATTAGTCTTGAAAATGCCCAAATTAGTGTTAATTTTAATGAAAAAAGTGATATTTCTGGTAAAATTATAGCTACAAATTATCAAAAATTTAATCCGAAATTAATTTTTGATAATATAAATCTTGAAAAAAATAAAAAATATTTGATTAACAAAGTTAACTTGCGACAAAAAGGTCAAAATATTTCCATCAATTTTAGCGATAATTTCATTTTTGATACCACAGTTTTAACACTAAAAGAGCTTAAATTTAAGGAATTTTCGGAAAATAAATTAGTTGTTAGTGCAAAAATCCTCAACAACGATAGCAAAAATTTAACTTTAGTTCTAAAAAATAATAGTAAAACTTTTAAATCAACAGCAAGCAAAATTGAAAAAGAAAGTGTTGAATTTAGCTTTGAAAATGTAAATTCAAATCGAATTTTTACTTTTGATAAAATCGAAACCGATAAAAGATGAATCGCCAGTCAAAAATTCGAAATCGGCGTTGAACCAAAAGGGATAGAGGTTGGAAAAACTAACAACAATTTTACTAACTTAACGATCAATTCGGCAAATTTTAGCGCTGAACTAAAAAGTTTAGATAATGTTTTTAGTGAAAATCAAATAGTTAGTGCAATTTTAGCTGGCGATAATAATTTAGAAAAAACAAAATTTCAAGGCCGAATTAAAAAAGACAACGACAAATGGGTGTTAAATTTTAATTTTAATGGTCTAAAAAGTGATAAAAAATACAAAATTCAGCAACTATTTTTTAATCATAAACCCGAAAAAGCTTGAAAAAATTATAATTTAAACAATCAAGAAGGTGTTTTTTATGATTCATCAGTTAATAAAAAAGATCAATTTGAGTTTAGTACTATTAAAAATACCGTCGGATTAACTATTTTTGATGAAACTTCATCGCCGTTTGATAAAAAACGAACATTAAAAATTCAACTTACAGATGAGAATAAATTTAATAAAAAACAAGCCAAACTAATATTTCGTGAATCAGGAAATTCTGATAATAAAGAAATAGAATCAGATTTTTTTAGGGAAACCGAAAAAAAGGATTATAAAGCAGAGGTAAGTCTTGAAAAAACAAATACTTTTTATGAATTAGTAGCAATAAAAACTGCTGAAAATGAAAAAATAACTGTTGATAAATCTCAAAGCAGCAAAATTATTGCAAGCGATATTTTTAAAGAAACATTACCACTTTTTTCAAGTAATCACCCAAATTCTACCGAGGTAATAATTCCTTTTGACGACAAAATAGGAAAAATTAAGGAAAATGATAAAGCAAAAGTTACTTATAAAAATAGTAAAAATGAAACTTTTGAAAGCGAGGCAACAGTTGAAAATTCAAACCAAGAAAATAAAACAAGCAACGAAAATGACAAGAATTTGCAATATTTAAAAGCAAAGTTTCAAGATTTAAATGTAAATGAAAAGTATCAGATTGAAACTATCGAATTTGGCACAGAAACAAAAACAAACTATTACAATAACAAAGAAAATCAGGAAAAATTCAGCTTTGAAAATGATATTAATTTAGTGGATAACTTAAAAATGGACGAAAAAAATAAATTTATTAATCTGGAAGCTTCGGCCAATTTTGATTTAAGCAAAACCGCACTATTTTTTGATCTACAATTAAAAAGTCAAGACAATCAAGGTGTTTTTATCAAACTTTATAAAGCCAAAGCTGAAAAAATAAACCAAACTGAGACAAATACAAATGATCAAAAAGGTAAATTCCGCTTTAAATTCAGTTTTGATTTCTTAAAATCGGAAATTCAAAAAATCAAAACTGGAAATTATACACTACAATCATTTTCTTGAAAACAGAATCCCAAAAAGGAAACTTTGGAGATCAAAAATATAAATTCCACAATAAAATTAACAAGTTTTGATGATATAGGAAAAGAAATTGAGAAAAAATGGGTCGATTTTGCTAAACAAAACAGGTGGAAATTTCCAAGTGAAATTTCAGAGACAGAAATTCAAAATGCCCTGACAAAAACAGATTCAGCCCTTTTTTCTGATCTAAAAATCATAAATGGTAATGAAAAAAATTTGTCTAGTTATTTACAACCACGCTACGAACTTAATTATTTAGGTTGCACTTTTTCTGGATTTTTGAAAAAAGAAAATTTTAATTTTGTTAATTATAACATCCAAAAAAATCCAAAAGAAATTTGGGGCTTTGGCGATACAAAATATTCAACCTATCTTTCATATAAATATCGGCCAGAAGAGGTTTTTGGCCATGGAAATACCTACTGATATTTAGATAATGACCGAAGCGATAAAGGCAGTGAATTTAAAATGATCCCGCAGAATGTTTCGCAGTATCCTCATGGCTATTATGTTGAAGCTTTCCGTTTGCGCTTTTTTGACAACAGCGACTATACTCCCGTAAACAAAAATAATTGGTGAAAAGATTATATCAGTGTCTCATATGAGGATAACGAGGGGAAAACTCATAAATTGGAAAAGGACAGTATCGGCCAACCTTATCAAATTGTGGGAATAAATAGCCAACTCTCGCTAACAATTAACATCAAAAAGCGACTTAAAAAGATAATAATTAATTTTAACAACAAAATGGGTAATAAATATATTGCAATCGGACGAGTAAACTTTGTCGGATTTGCGAATAAAAATAAGGATTTTTAAATAATTATAGCAAAAATTATTGAATTATTTAGATTTTTTTGACTTTTCTAGATTTAAGAACCCCAAAATAACTATTCTGGAAAAAGGGAAAATTACATTAAAATATCATTGTTTTTTCTATATTTTACCAAGTTATAAATCGAAACTGTAGGAATAAAGAAGTCTAAAATATATAAAAATCAGTATTTTGGCTTTTTGATAAAAATAGCCAAATTTGCTAAATAACAAGGGCAAATATAGAAAAAATAAATTGCAAGAGTTGTTGCAAACAGAAGAAAAAAACTCACCAAAAAACCAATATTGTGAAGAATTTCCAATCTTGTAATTGCTTGCAATAATGTAATTGTAAAAACTATTAGAAAAAGGCTATGAAAAACAAGCTTTTTAACTAAAAATTTATAAAATAGTCAATTCATTTTATCTTTGCTTGCCAAATATGTGGTGCTATTTTTTTCAAAATCAGTATTTTTAATTTCTTTTTCAATTTTAAATATGTTTTTTCAAGCTTTTAAATACAAGAAAGGCAAGAAAAAAATATAACTTACGGGTGTTCAATTAGCTTGCTCTCTGTCTTTAATTTGCCTGTATATTTTAAGAGAATTAGCTCCTAATAAAAAAAACGGTATTAAAAGAAAAAATATCCCATTTCCTAATATAATCAAATAAATATAACTAAAATTATTCTTAATATTTTCATCTAATTTAGCCTCAAAAAAAGCAAAAGTAAAAGATACTAGAAAACCAAGGACTACAAAAATTCAGACTAAAGCAATCAAATCCTTGAAAAAATTAATGATTTTTCACTTTTGAATTAATTGTTTGGTAATTAAAAAGTCATTGATTGATTTCTTTTTTTCCAATTTTTTTGTTATTAAAATGATTGAAGTAATTAAAGGAATTAGCCCAAAACCAATTGAATATTGTTTGATATCTAACCCAGATTGTCTAAAAATTTCATCATCTCGTAGTTTTCAAGCAAAGCGAATGCGCAAAAATAAAGAAAGGAGAGTTAAAAAGCCAAAAGCTCCGAGCAAAAGCTCAATTATTTTTTTTGCAAGAAAAGGTAAATCAAGATTATTAAAAAAATTTGCCTCCCCCAGTTTCTTAAATGAAAGTGCAATGATTAAGATGATGGCAAGGCATATTGTTTTACAAATTGAAAACCAGAAAATAACTTGAAAAACTAAAGAATTGTAATCATTAAAAAAATTTTTTTTCAATGATTTGTAAAATTTTTTCATAAATCTAGACCTGTTATGTTTTTTAAAAAGAATAAAGTTTAATTTTTAACAATTTATTTAGTTTTTAATTGATAGAATCTGGATTATCATGTTTGTTTTCAAAAATGCTATGAATTACGTAGTTTTTTAATTTTTCAGTATTTGAAAATTCGCCTTTTTAATTCAGATTTTAGCAGCGATTTGCTTTTGCTAAATCGGAGTTAATAGATGTCAATAGCTGACTAACAAAGGGTTCTAAAAGTATTAACGAGTAACTTAAAACAGTAAACTTTTTGGATTTTATGACTGAAAATTTCATTTTAGTTTTAGCTTTTTTAAATAATCTGAAATTATTTGACTTTAATTATAACATTAAAAATAAAATTTCGAAAGTAATTATGAAATTTATTAGCAAAAAAGAAGCAAATAATCAAAAAACAATAAAAAATAAAATGAAAAAAAGTATATTAATCTAATTTTTAAAGATAAAAAATCAAAAAAGGTACAAAAATGGAGAATTTTAAAAAAATTACAAGAATGGTGCGCGCAGTTCTTCTTTTCAACTTTTCCATTTTAGTTTCTTCTTGTTCTAATGTTATAATTTCTAAATCCGATTTACTAAAAATCGAAAGCAATGTATTTAATTTTTCGGTAAGCAAAGGCAAACAAAATTTATCAAGATTTACTGCGACTTTGTTGAAGAAGACGAAAGAAAAATTGATTTTTGTTACCACGCACCATTCACTAAATTTTGTAAAGCTAAAAATTAATGAACAAAATTTTAATATTCATTTAGAACAATTTAGTAAAATTAATTTCGAAATCCAAATAAAGTCAAAATTTAAAATTGAATACGAAAATAAGGAGAAGGATATTTTATTATTTTCATTAAATACTAGTAAATTATTGCCTTTTTTAACTACTAATTTTATTGATTTCGGGGTTTTGGAGGATTTTACCAGTTCGAAAAATAGTTTATTTAGTTTAGGTTTTGTTACACTTTTAAAAAGCAATTTTTTTCCTTATGCATCAAGATTATTATTTTATACAGATGATAAAATTCCAGAATTAGAAGAAGATAATGTATTGATACAAAATATTGATTACAGTCAAGGTTCATCAGGTTCGCCTTTATTTTTTAGAAATAAATTAGTTGGATTATACAGAGGTAAAAAAATAAAAAGTAAAAAATTAATCCCATTTTTTCGATTGATAGATTCAGAAATCAAAGAGAAAATTTTGTTATTAATTTCAAAAAGTAATTAACAAAAAATGATCACAAAATTAAGAAAGTTACGTAATTTATAGCGTTTTTCAATTTTATGTTTTAAAAATCTAAGCAATCCATAAATGTTTACAGTGATATGGGTTTTGCCTTGTTGTCCGATGCAAAGATTAAATATAAATTAGTTTTAAATCTATCTTTTTTGCCTAATTAGTAATAAAAACAATTAAAAAATCAAAATTTACGTCAAAATAGTTTTGTTTTTTCTATATTTTATCAAATTATAAATTGAAACTGTAGGAATAAAAAAGTCTAAAATATACAAAAATCAGTGTTTTGGTTTTTTAACAAAATTGGCAAAATTTGCTAAATAACAAGGGCAAATAAAGAAAAAATAAAGTGAAGTTGAGGACGCGAGTGGAAGAAGTGAAATTATAACTAGAACTTTATTATAAAAAATTTTATCTTCTAAAATTATTAGTGGCAATGTGATTATAAAAAACGTAAGAAAAATAAAGTGAAAAATATTTTTTGTTATTGTAAATTTATAAAATAATCAATTAATCTTATTTTGGTCAATTAAATTATCATCATAGTCAATCTTCTTTTCCTCTATATTTTTAATCTCTTTTTCTGCATTAAATTTGTTTTTTCAAGTTTTTAAATATAAAAAAGGCAAGAAAAATGCATTACTATTATTACCTCAAGGCCAATTTGTTTTTAGTCTGTTTTTTATCTGTTTGTATATTTTAAGCGAATAAGCAAAGAGCAAAACAAAAGGTATTAAAAGAAAAAATATTCCAAATTGTATAACTAAAACAACAATACTCAGTGGTTCTGCGTTGATATTTTTGTCCGAAAAACCATTAAAAAAAATCAAACCATAAGTTATTTTATTAGCTAAAATCAAAAAAAGTGATAAGAAAAATAATACATCTCGGGCAAAATTAATAATTTTTCACTTAAGAATTAATTGCTTAGTAATTAAAAAGTCATTAATTGATATTTTGGCTGATGAAGTTTCTATAATTTATAATTAATATAATTGAAGTAATCAAAGGGATAAGGGCAAAACCAATTGAATATCATTTAATATTTAATCCCGATTGCTTAAATGTTTCATCATCTCGTAGTTTTCAAGCAAAGGAAATCCGCAAAACTAACGAGAAAAGAAACAAAAAAATTAAAATAAACGATAATGCCTTCATTGTTATTTTAATTGAAAAAGGTATATTTGTACTTGTTTTTCATAAAAGAAGGCTAATAAAACCTTTATCAAATAATTTTGATATGATAATATAAGCTAAAAATAATATTGTTTTCAAAATTGACAGCAAGAAAACAATTCTAAATTTCTTGAAATTTCCGCTAGTAAAAAATTTTTGTATCACACTTGTCATAACAATATACAGTAATTATAGGATTTTTTAATAATTATAATTTAACTTAAGAAAACATTAATTAACATTATTTATTCCTCAATATAAATTGTAGTAATAGATATAATTTGCCCACGCTTTAACTTTTGCAAAACTAATTGCTTCGCTAATTCCACTAATTAGTTCTTGCACTAATTTATTTAAGCTTGCAAAAAGATAGTTGTTTGCAATGTCTGTTAAAAATTTAATAAGCAAAGATCTTGGATCAGAATTTTCAACAAAATTACTTACAGAATTAAGGGCGGCCTCATCAATTGCTTCTTCAATAATATTTTCCTTCTCATAAACATACATAGAGCGTAATAATTTAACCATTATAGTAAAACTTCGAACTGCAGCAACATCATATTTGCCAGCAAGAGTGTTACTTATAATTTTCGAAATCTCTACAAAAGTCGGCAAAAGGTTGAAAAAACTCCCTATTTGCTTTAGTTCGAAATCAAAAATATCTAATGCGCCATAGGCGACATATCAAAAAGCCATTGGAAATCAATGGTATCAAGCCTCTTCAAGAACTTCTTTATTTCTAAAATGCTTTTTTGTAAATAAAATCAAATTTCTGGCAGCTTTTTCAAGCTCGCTTTGCGAAAAATCTTTTATTTTATATAATTTTAACAGCTTACTTAGTTCTGATTTAATTGAACTTAAATTATCTTGTTTGTTTTCAAAAATATATTGAATTACTGAGTTTTTTAACTTTTCAGTATTTGAAAGTTCGCTTTTTTGAATTCTGATTTCATGAGCGATTTGTTTTTGCTGAACCGGAGTTATAGATGTAATCAATAGCGGGCTAATGAGTGTTGTAAACATTAGCGAATAGCTAAAAACAGTAAATTTTTTGGATTTTATGACTGAAAATTTCATTTTAGTTTTAGCTTTTTTAAATAATCTGAAATTATTTGACTTTAATTATAACATTAAAAATAAAATTTCGAAAGTAATTATTAAATTTATTAGCAAAAAAGAAGCAAATAATCAAAAAACAATAAAAAATTAAATGCTGAAAAATTAATTTTCTGATTGATACATCCAAAAACTGAGGACTAAATTTTTTCCTGCTTAAAATAGTTAAGAATTTAAAAATAAGCATGCAAATTAAAAAAACACTATAAATTACGGCATTTTTTTAATTTTCACCGCAAAAACCTAACCAATCAAAATATCTTCGGTAATATAAGTTTTACTTTGTTTTCCGATATTATCGCCTTGCCAGACATAAATAAACGAGGTAATTCCGAGTTGCCCAATTAACATCACAAGCATAAATCCAATTTGTGAAACTGTTGATAAATGCCGAATTAGCCCGGTTGAAAGCCCTGAAGTTCCAAAAGCAGAGGTTACTTCAAAAATCAAGTGATGAATTTGATAAGGAATAGTATTTCCCTGGTTAATCGAATTATCAAGTGAAAAACTTGCAAGAAAAACAAGAGAAATTACCAAAGCTAGGGAAATAAAGCAAACAATTGCCGCTGAGACAATTTTATCAGTTTTAATTTTTCTTTTAAAGGCATTAACATCTTGTGACCCTTTAATTTTCGAGATAATTACAAGTATAAAAATCCAAAAAGTTGTCACTCTAATCCCCCCTCCAGTCGAAGACGGCGAAGAGCCAATAAACATTAACAAACTTGTTAAAAAGATACTAGCTTGTGATAATTGTTTTAAATCGAAAGTTAAAAATCCAGTTGAGCGAGCCATAAAATTATGAAAAAAAAGTGCAAAAGTTTTGGCAAATCAGTTTCCATTTTGTTGCTGGTTCCAAAAAGTAAGATTTGATGTAGAACTAGCCTCAAAAGCGATAAAAAGAATAAAACCAAAAAAAGAAATTACAAAGTAGCTTAAAAGTGAAATTTTAGAAAAAAGCGAAAAGCGGAAGTTTTGCACTTTTTGCCGTGAAAGTTTTATGCGAAAAAAGCAATAAAAATCATAAATTACTGGATAGCCAATTCCCCCAATTATTGTCAAAATAATAATAATTATTTGCAAAAAGTAAGAATAATAATAAGGTGCAAAACTAGAAGCGCCGATTATGTCAAAACCAGCATTATTTATTGCCGAAATGCTATGGAAAATTCCGTATCTTAGCGATAAAGAAACATCTTTATAAGGTGATTTCTCAAAAGAAAACTTGAGCGGATCAACCTCATAGAAATAAAAATGAAGGGTTAGAGCTAAACTTGAAAGTAAAACTAAAATTAAAAAGAGGTTAATTGATGTTTTAATTACTCCTTTTAAATCATTTAGTTTACTAGAACCCCGTTCAATTTTAAGAATTTCCCGTGATAAAATACTTATTTTTTTTCCAAAAAGATTATTAAAAATATAGAATTTAACGGCGAAAATTCCAATACCACCAAGTATGATCAAAATTGCAATTACGCTCTGTCCAAAAACATTAAAATTGGTTGCGGTATCAACTAAACTAAGACCTGTATCGCTAAAAGCCGAAACTGCGGTAAAAAGTGATGTAAAAAAGCTGATTTTATTAGCTAAAGTGCTATGCGAAAAAGGGGCAACTAAAAACGCGGCCCCAAGAAGAATAACTGATGTATAAGTGGCGAAGATAATATGTATTTTTTTAAGGCGAAAAAGTGATCTTAGAAAACTTTTGAAACTAATTTTCAAATTCATTTTTCCCCGTTTGACTAAATTTTACCTTGTTTTTTGCTTTTTTACTAATTAAAATTAGTAATATAAAAGCACATTAAGTTTGTTTTTATACAAACTGACAAATAAATTGTATCAAATTTATAAAAAAATTGAAGCAAAAACAAGATCTTTAAATTAAAAGTAAATTAAGCGGGATCATTATTGCCCCCGGATGCTTTTTTATTAACTAAAGGCAAAATTTCTATTTTTATTTTTTAAAAAAATTTACAAATTTTTTTAATTTTAGTCTAAAATTTATTCAAATGAAACGAGCAAACATCTGTATAATTGGCGCTGGCCGTCTTGGTCGAGCGGCAATTTCGCAATTAGCAGAATCAGGCCATAACGTAATGGTTATTGATAAAAAAGCCGAAAATCTTAAATTTATCCGCGAGTTTGCGACTATAGAACCAATTATTATGGACGCAAGTGATATTAACGCGATGCGAAACGAAGTTGGACTTGAAGATATTGACACAATTATAGTAGCAACATCAGATAATATCGAAATTATTGCCACCTTATTAGAATTACAAACAGAAATAAATTTTTTTAACAATTTAAAAATTGCCGCGCGCGCGGTTAATAAAAGGCACGCGCGAGTTTTAAAACAGATCGGTGTTGACTGAATTATAAGCCCCGAAGAAGAAGCTGGAATCAAAATGGCATTATTAACTGTTGATAAAAATTTTCTTAACTATGCTGATAGCCTCAAAGAAATTGCAAGTGGAGTTTTTGCCGGAAGCGTCACTGTAAAATCGCCGCATTATATAAATAGAAGCATTAGAAATGCAAATTTACGGCAATTTAATGTCAATGTGGTTTTAATTAAAAGAAATAAAGAAACTTTTTTGCCCGCAGCTGAAACCATAATTCAGCAAAATGATGAAATTACGATTATTGGAAAAATCGGCGATGTTACCACGGTTTTACAAAAGTTAGAATCAATCAAAAAGTAAAAAAGCGTATGTTTTTATACGCTTTTTGTAAATTGTTTGATTAAATTAGCAAGGATTTTACGAATTTAAGGCAATTTTTTTCTAAAGCCTTTTTGTTGATGCTACATTTTTGATTTTCACAAAATTTTTCCAGTATTTAAAATAAATGGTGGCTTCAAAAATAATTGTTGAAAATGTAAGATAAACTAATGAAATTCAAAAAAGATCTAAACTAATTCGGCCAATTATGTAATTCTTTGGTCTATTTTCAAGATAGTGATTAAAAAATGGTAACTGAGTAGAAAGGAAAAACAAGAGAAAACTAGTTAGAAAAACAAGAGTTAAGATAAAAAATCAGTGTGAATTTATTTTTTTTATTACCATTTTTTTATTTTCATTTGCAGAAAAACCATCAATTATTAGGCTGTTTATTTTGAGTTGTTTTAAACCAAAACCATAAGCAAAAAAGGAAGATATTAAAAGAATAATCATAATTAGAACGCCAAGAATTACTAACCAAATCTCAGCAACTCCAACGTGAGTTTCATATTTTAATTTTTTAATCGGTTCATATCCCTTTTTTTCTAATTTTGAGAGTAAATTTTGCGCTGGATTTTCGCCTGGATTATGAAAAATGTCTAGTTTGAAAGGAAGATTATCATCTAGTGCATTATCAAAAACTTGAACTACGTTTTTATTAAATAGAATCTGGCTTGCTTCATCAGAATCAAAAATACCGCTAATTTTGAAGGTAAAAAGCTGGTCATTAAAAAATAAAAAGTTGGGATTTTGCAATTTAAAATTTATCTCATCACCGATATTTAAATTAAGATTTAATTTTTGCTTAAAAAGATCAATTAATTTTTGATTTACAAGAATTTCGTTATTTTTTGCAGGAATTTTTCCAGATTTGGGAGTTTTAACATTGTTATCAAGGCTGAAATTTTTTATAAAATTGAACTGTTTATATTCAGTAATTTTTGGAAATTGACTGTTTTTTGAAATTTCCTTTTTTATTCCATAAAACGATAAATTTTGAATCAAAAATTTAGCAAAGTCAGTTTCATTATTTTCGCCTGTTTTGTCTTGAATTAAAAATTTTTTCGAAAAATTGAAAATATTTTTAACTAAGTTTTTATAACCATTGTTTGAAATTAAAATATGAAAATCTGAACTAGTATTAATATATCCAACAGTTCCAACTATTTTAAATTTTTCGCTATGAATTATTGGGTCTTGATTAGCTAAAACATCAGGTATTTTGTATTTGTATTCAATTGTGTCGCCAATTTTTACATCTTTTAAATTTGCAAAATCTTGTGAAACTATTATTTCGTTGTCTTTTTCTAAAAATCGCCCTTGAAAATTAACATAATTTTTCATATTATTTTTAGAAAATGAATTAATATCAACTGATTTAATTCAAGTAGGCGAAGAGTTAAAACCAAACGAATCCGAATTAGAAAATCCGCCGAATTCTAATATTGATTCGCCTTTTGAAACTGAAGTCACAGATTTTAAATTTTCAATTTCTTTGATTTCTTCATTTTTAAAAGCATGGCCATTTTTTTTGACAATTGTAATTTGTTGGTTTGGAAAATTATAAATAGGTGTGTCGAATTTTTTGTTCAATTGCCATAGAAATAATAAAAGTAAAATAGAAAAAATTGAAAAAATTGAAAAAAAGATACTTAAAAGTCAATTTTTTCTAAAATTATTTTTTGAATAGTTAAAAAAATTCTTATATCTTGATTTTTTTCCAGATTTGCTTTTATCCATTAAAGTTCCTTTTGCTTTTCCTAATAAATTAGTAAATATCGTAATTTCTGACAATATTTCCGTTTCTATTTATTTCCTGATCATTTTCAGATATTTCTGAATAGGAAAAAATTTGACCGTTATTACTCAGTAATTTTTGCTTTGGGGGATGCTTTTTCTTATAATCATCATCAATTTTAAAAGATCACCAATACCCTAGTGATCAAAAACTTCAGATATCTCATTTTGAAATAACTAAATTAGAATAATTCTCCCAACCAAAATTTACTAAATATTTTTCTGTTTTTGGGTCATAACCATATATGATAATATTGTGTCCAACACTGAAATTAGCAAATGCAACCATAACGGGCATTTGGTTTTTTAACAAAAAATTTTCTGGACTACTTGAATGCATAAAACTAGTAGAGTAGTCAGTTGTAATATATTTTTTTATTTCCTTATCTTTTAGAAAACTCTCTAATGTGGTAGTAAAATAAGAAGCATACTTAACATTTTCGTATTTTTCATTAAGTTCAAACAAATGAAGCGGAAGAGAATTAAATGTAGAGGTTCCATCGTTTGAATTTTTATGTTTATAATATTTATATTCGGCGACTCCGTCGCTTAAATTAGATGAATAATTAGTTTTTACATCAAAAAATCTGGCAACCTCTTCATTTGTAAATATCCCTGATGCAATAAATGTTTCGGCATACTCCAGCATTAATGCCATCGCAATGTACTCACAAACGCCCACTTTTCTACTTCCTTCTTCATATTCTATGTAACCAAGCTTAGAATTTGAATCTTTAGCTTTAAATCATCAGGAATTTGGAATACCTATATTAAACGAATTAAGATTTTCAATTTTTTCACCTTTTTCTGCTATTACATTAGGGTTTTCAATACCTCGTTTTAACCGGGTTTTCGAATTAAAAGACTTGTCCCTTTTTTCCTTATTTTTTTCTCTATTTTTCGAAGTATTTTTTAAATATATATCTTTTCGTTTATTTATAAGTTCTACTATTTTGTCATCTAATTTTTGTTTTGAAATTAACCCAAAAAGTTCTTCGCCCTTTCTATAATGAAGTGAAAATCCGGGTATATAAACAACATTGTTTGTTTTAAATAGTTTCTCATCAAAATTAAAATTAGCAATTTCATTAGTCTCGTAATTTTCCAGAGTAATTACAAGGTAAAAATTTGTAAATTGCAAAAATAATATTGATTGACCGTAAATGTTTTTTAGAATTTTGCAGTACAAAAAATCTTGTCTACTATCGGTTAATTCTAATAATTCTACTTTTGCAGTTTTAATAAAATAATCTATCTGTTGTTTTGGGATTTTGTTATTTTGCTCTGCTTTTACAACTACATTTTCTATTAAATTTATCATACATATTCTCCTTCTTCTAATTTAGTTATAACACTAAATTTTTAATTTACCAAAAAAAAGCAAATCAAGAAGAACAAATCAAAATTATATCATAAAAATTAGTTTTTCCTTAGCATCCAAAAGGGTTTAAAATATGAATTTTAAATTAAGAAAAAATATTAAAAATATAATATAATTTTATTCTACCTATGGAATTCGAGAAAAAGTACTTACATTTACTAAAACTTTATATATTTGAAGCATCACTTTTTGATGATGCTGCTTTTTATTTCGAATCCGCTTCACTTAATATTTTTGACAGATTCCCCATTATTCTTCATTAGAGAAGATTTTTTCTTCAAAAATGAAGTTTTCATATTTTTTTAAGGATAAAATATTTTTTTATTCAAATTAGCAATTATTTTTATTTTATCTACTTAAGGGGAAAATTTAAATAATGAATAATATTGAAAAAAGCGAAATAATTATTTCGCTTGTTGATGTTGAGAAAGAATTTGGTGATAAAAAAGTTTTAAATCAAATAAATTTGGACATTAAACGTGGAGATTTTGTTACTCTTTTAGGCCCTTCAGGTTCGGGAAAAACCACAATTCTAAGACTTATTGGCGGCTTTGAGTGAACAACAAGAGGCGAAATTAAGTTTAATGATGTTGATATTAAAGACGTTCCTGCACATAAGCGAGATACAGCCACAATTTTTCAGGACTATGCGCTTTTTCCACATTTATCGGTCAGGGGGAATATTGAATTTGGCCTCAAATTAAAACGCATCAGGAAAAGCAAATCAGAAATTCCCGATTCAGTTTGAAAAAAATTTAGTGATTTAAAGAGAAAATGGCAAACAAAACAAAATAAAAAAATTTCAGAATTAAATATTTTACAGGCCGCTTTAGAAAAACAGCTTGAAAATTCTGGCCTTGATGAGAAAAAACGCAAGAAATTACAAGATAAATTAGATAATTCTGATTTTAAATATTCAAATTGAGAAAATTATGTTTTTTTAAAATCAGAAAGTTTTGAAAAAAAATATCTTACACGAAAAATATCCAAGACCGAAATTAACAAGGAAATCACTGATATTATTGAACTTGTTGGGTTAAGTGGTAATGAAAATCGGGCAATTTCGGAATTATCGGGTGGGATGAAACAAAGAGTTGCCTTGGCAAGATCGCTTGTCATTGAGCCAGAAATTGTTTTATTAGATGAGCCTTTATCTGCATTAGATGCAAAAATTCGACAAAAAATGCAAGTTTTTCTCAAAAAAATACAACAAAAACTTGGATTAACCTTCATTTTTGTCACTCATGATCAAGACGAAGCACTACAATTATCAGATAAAATTGCAATAATCAGAAACGGAAAAATTGCCCAATATGATGAACCTAAACAAATTTACGACTACCCCATAAATAAATGGGTGGCTAATTTCATTGGTGATTCTAATTTTTTTGAGGCAAAATTTCTTAAAAAAAATCAAGTGGAAATTCTTGGTTATCCTTTATATACAATTCATGATGAATTCCAAAAAAATCAAAAATTAGATGCACTAATTCGACCCGAAGACATTGATATTGACCTAAGTTCGGGCTATTTTAAAGGAAAAGTTATCCAAAATATTTATAAGGGTTCATATTATTGACTTGATATAAAAGTGGAAAATAAAATAATTAACGTTGAGACTAATGATTTTTATGAGCTTGAAAGTGAAGTTTTTCTAAAATGAGACGATGATGCAATACATTTAATGGAGATAGAAAATGAGTCTGTTTAAATTCTTTAGAAAATTTTATAAAAATTTTAACAAAAATTTAAATCTACGCATCAGCCTCGCTATTCCTTATGCATTTTTTTCACTGATTTTAATAATTATTCCACTAATTTTACTTTTTATAAAATCAGTAAGTCCGCTTTCGACTCAAGGTCAAAGTTTTGATAATTATTTATTAATTAAGGAAAAAACTACATGACAAATTATTGCTCGTTCAATTTTTGTGGGTTTAGTTTGCGCTTTTGTTTGTTTGATTTTAGCATTTCCATATGCTTTTTTTGTAGCTACTTCAAAATCAAAAATATTCAAAATTTATGCGCTTTCTTTAATAGTGTCGCCTTTAATTATTTTCACAATTGCAAAAGTTTTTGCAATTCGCGCTTTATTTTTGTCACTTTTTGATGAAAGTGAGTTAAATAATAACTATTTTATGATTCTTGGTCTAATTTTTTTGAATTTTCCTTTTATGCTGTTGCCGCTTTATACAATTTTACGCGATATGCCGAAAAATTTACTTGAGGCAGGCACAGATTTAGGTTATTCGAAATTTTGAGTTCTAATCAAAGTAGTTATTCCTTATAGTTTTCGTGCAATTAGTTCGGGTTTTGCGCTTGTTTTTTTGATGGCATCAACTTCAATTGTTATCTCAGATAAACTTTTGCCAAATGGTTCGCAAAATCAATTAATTGGAAATTTGATAAATAATTCAGCAAATACAGCTAATCCTTTTGATTTAGCGCGAGTTTCTTCACTTGTTTTAGTGACGCTTTTTGTTTTTATTGGAATTTATACATTAATTCATTTTATACCAATTATTATTATGAAAATAAAAGGATTTAAGTATGACTAAAATAATTGATTTTTTTCAAAAACATGAAATTTTGAAAAAATCATATGTTTGATTTTTAATTATTATTTTTTATATTCCGATAATAGTGGGCGCAATTTTTGCTTTTAATGCGCCTTCAAAAAAAGGTTTTGTCTCAACTACTATAAATAAATTTTCATTACATGCTTTTGAAAAATTTGCAGATGAAAATTTTGTTTCAGCCTTTATTAATTCAGTAATTATTGCTTTTTTTACAGCTATTATTGTCGTTTTTCTCTCGCTTTTGACAGTTTTTGCCCTCTGACGTCAAAAAAATAAAACAGCAAAAACTTATGTTATTTTAACATCAAATATTCCGTTAATTAATCCAGATGTGATTACTGCAGTTGCGCTTGCTACAATTTTAGCGATTTTATTTGGTTCATTGTCAGCTGCTCATGAAGGATTGTACCGCGCCGTTATTTCACATATTGTTATGACTCTTCCTTACGGAATTCTGCTTTTATTCCCAAAAAGTGAAAAATTCTCGCTTAATTTATATGAAGCTGCACAAGATTTAGGCTATTCAAAAATAAAAGCCTGATTTTTAATTTATTTAAAACATATGTTACCAGCAATAATTTCTACTTTTTTTATTGTAGTTTTTTTATCTTTTGATGATTTTATTATCACAAAAATTACGTCCAATGCCCAAACAGTTGGAACTCTTTTATATCAAGGCACATTTAAAACTTGAGCGCTAATGTTAGGAACAATTATGCTATTTTTTGCCATTATTTCCAATTTTGTCTGAATTTATTACAAAAATAAAAAGGAAAAAAAATGAAACAAAACTTAGCGCGCTTTTTTTTAAAAATATCATTTGGAATTTCTTTAATTAGTACTGTTTTTATTGCATCTTTTTTAAAATCACAGTTTCCTTTTAAACCCGTTATTTATAATTTTGAATCATATATTTCTGATCAAGGCCGTAATTTTATAAATATAAATTTTAATTATCGTGAATTTGGTAGTGTTTATGAATTTACTCGAGCAATCGAGGATAATCGCACAATTGCAGGTGTTGGTTCGGATTTCCAAATTGCGCGTTTAGCGCAAAAAGGAATGTTGCAAAAAATAGACTATTCAAAACTTTTCCCAAATTGACAACTTACAAAAGTTTTTGAAAAACCTAAGAATTATTATGATTTATCTCTTTTTCAAAAACAAGAATATATTAATAAAAAAAGAAAAGCTTTTGAACAAATTTTTCGTCCTGAAATTGTTGAACATATCGATAAATACGACCAATTTATGAAACAAGCAGATGATCCTAAAAAAGATTTAGATATTGATAATGACGGAATAAAAGACCGTTTTTGAGAGTTTTTTATTCCTTATTTTACTCAAGACAAGGTTGTTGTCTACACAATTGGTGATTATGAAAAAAATGGAAAAAGAGTAAATTTACGCGAGTTCCAGAAAAATTGAACTCCAGAATTTCGCAAGGCAATTCAGGAAAAAGGACTAAAATTTCAAGACCAATCACTAGTTGGTATCGGAAAAACACTACGTAAAAATGGGTATAGTTTTTTTGAATGAACCGAAGCTATGCGCGATAATTTATTAATTGGCAGTGAAAAAATAAATCAATATGGAACAATTATTACCGAAAAAAACTATAAATCTTTAGTTGATGGATTTATTAACTATGTTACAGAAATTTCTGGTTTTGATTATTTTAACCTTCAACACAACGTTTTTAAAACATCAGGACTTGATTTAGTAAATTCAGTAATTGACCCTTCTTTGAAGCAAGATGTTGGATTATTATATAACGGAGACTCTCTTGATGCCCATTATTCTAAAGATAATTATGCTGAGCTTGAAGACGAAAACACAATAGCAATTATCCGCCCAAAAAACAATTTAACACTTTTAGACGGTTGAATTATCTTAAAAAATACATCGCCAGAATTAACAAATAAAGTTTATAACACACTTTATCAAGGAATTTTTAAAGGTGAAGAACTCGAATTTGATGAACTGATTGATGCTGTTAAAACCGAAGTCGAATTTTCCTATCAGCTAAATCCAGAAACAGAAAAATTTGAGAATAAAAAGGGCAAGGGTTTTAAATTTGACTATAATCTACTACCAGTTTTGGCAAATTTTGATTTTATAAATTATACACCAACATTTAGAAAATCATTTGAATTTTTCAAAAAATTTTATTTTAATAATGCACTTGCAACTGTTCGATCAAGCAAAGAAGGCGAGAATATTTTAGTATTTATTGATGAAAATAATAAAATTATCACTGATTTAAATGATTTGCGTTTCAGCAAAATAAAATCAGAAATTTTTGAAAAAACTTCACTTCGAGCGCTAAATATGTATCTTTCCCAACAAAAACAACAAACTTTATATGGAAATATGCCAACAAAGGATAATGTTGATGAAGGCCTTTATTCAATAAATTATACTTTTCTGAGACCAATTGATGAACAATTAGCCTCACAAATTCGAACTTATTATAATCTAAAAATAAAAAATTAACAATTTTTTCTTGTTTAATTAAAATATTTAAATTTTACAAATTTTTTCTTAATTATTGTAAAATTTTTCTTATGCTAAAAATTAGAAAATTTTTAAAGATTATCTTTATTTTTTCGCCTGTAATTGTCTTTTTTTCTTGCGGCGAGACAGTTACACAAGCAGAAAAACTTTTAACAGGCGAAAATAAAGAAGCATCACCATATGTAAAAATTGATGAAAAAACAAAGTCATTTACATTAGACTTATCAACTTCTAGGATTGAAAAGCTCGAAAAATCAGCTTTTTTTAGTTTAAAATCACGATTTTACCAAAAATTAAATGCCCAAAGTCTAGATGAAAAAAACACGAATGATTCAAAAAGCAGTAAATCTAATGGCGAAAAAATAAATTTTTACTTTTTATCCAAAATAATTTTCCCTGATTCACTTATTGAAATTGAAGATTATGCTTTTTACGTTGATAGCGCAAATTTAACTAAATGCGAAAAGATTCTTGAACTTGATTTTTCAAAAGCAAACAAACTTCAAAAAATTGGAAATTTTGCATTTCAAGGGAATAATGTAAAAACTCTTGTTCTACCGCCATCAATCAAGTCAATCGGAAAACAAGCTTTTGCGAAAAATCAATTAGAACAGGTAGATTTTTCGCAAGCCAAAAAATTAGAAGAAATTCAAACTGGTGCTTTTTTTGATAACAAAATTAAAGAACTTGATTTTTCAGCAAATTCAAATTTAGTTGAAATTTTCCCAGGAAGTTTTGAGTCAAATCAAATTGAAAAGGTAAAATTTAATATAAATTCTAAACCAATCATAATTAGAAATTCTGTTTTTAAAGATAATGTTATTAAAACCGAAGTAGGTATTGAAAATCTCCCAAAAAATAGCAAACTTGAAAATATTTTTTCTTAATTTTTAATATTTTTATTTTATATATAAAGGAAAAATATTAATTAAATCATTTTCTTTTTTAAATAATTTTTTCGCTTCGCCAAAATTTAAAAATATTAAGTTATAGTTTATTTCGCTGCCTTTTTCAAATTTTTCCTTAATTTCAAAAATTTCAGATGTTATTTTTCCATTTTTTGCAAAAGCGCTAAACTGTGATTTCTCGCTATAGTCGATAAAATATTGTTTATTTTCGTTTACTCTAAAAGAAAGCAAGCTAAAAGATGAACAAGTTCATAGCTCTTTTTTTCTTATCTGTGCAAATGTTCTAAAAAAGGTTAGGCCTATTCTACAACCCGTAAAATTTCCTGGGCCTAAATTAATAAAAAAAGCTGTAAATTCCGTGATTTTTAAGTTATTTTTAAATAGAATTTTGCTTACTAGCTCAGGTAAATGGTCCGCCTTATTTTTTATTTCACTAATTTGAGAATCAATTAGTTTAAAATGTTTGTCAAAAACAGCAAGCGCTAAAAATTTGCCTGTTGTGTCAATAAAAAAATTCATAATATCTAAGAAATTTTAATACAAAAATATTTAAAATGTTTTAAAATCCGGAATTTTCTAATCTAAATTGTATTGTGGTGGGGCATATCTTCTTCAAGCAAGAAAGTATTTACCCGGTTTGTTAATTAGAAAGTTTACATTTGAAACTTTTATCCGGTATTGCCCATTCTCAAATGCGTTAAAACTTATTTTATCATAAGGGCTAATTTTCGAGTTTGCATCAATTATTTTTTGTCATCCTCCTCGGTAAATTTCAATTGAAATATCAAAATCGTTTAACTTGAAATTAGGTCGGCCATTAAAAAGCGCGCTAAAACTGTCTCTTATGTTTTTGCTAATATTATAAAAAAAGCCCATAAATCCTGATAAGTATTCCCCTTTTACCTCTTTTTCTGAAAATTTATCATGAAAAACTATAGCGGAAAATTTTTGTCCTTTTCTTAGCTCAAAAGGATTTGATGTATACTCGTTACCGTCAAATTTATTGTATAAGTAATTTCCTTGTTCCAAAGTTGAATGTGCATCTCTATAATTTATAAAACCAAAACCTTCATTTGAATGAGAACCGTTAAAACCTAAATTACTATTTTCTGAAGGCGAAGCTGTTAAGGAAAGAGCGGTCATCATTTTAAGATTTCTTTCTTTTAGACTTTCATAGCTATCAAAACTGGATGAAAGATGGCTGAAAAGCGCAGCTAGAAGAAAGGAAGAATAAAATTCAATGTTTGATGAATGTGAGCTTAATTGATAACTAAATTTTAGTTCAGGAACAATAAAATGGTTTGATTTTACTGCTCCAAAACCATCTCCAAAAATTTTCGTGTGACTAAGAATTTGGTTATTCGTTTTAAATCGATCATCTGTTTTGGCAAAAAAACTAAAATTACTATTAATTTCATCCCCAGGAATTTTACTTCCATCAAAAAAGCTTATAATTCCTGTTTTTCCACTTCAAAGATCAAGAAAATCCCCAAATTTAATTTGATCATAACCATTTTGAAATAAACCGTTTAAAAACGTTCTTTCTTCTTTATATAGATGTAACAGCATCTCAATCCCGACGGTTTCAAAATGTTTAAGTCCATTTAGTCATTGTTCTTTTGTTTTAAAACGATAGACAACTAGTTCCGAATTTGGGGAAAAAAATTGAAAAATTGACTGTAAATTATTATAGTTTGTGTTATTGTCTTTTCCATTTTCTTCGATTAAAACACCAACTTTGACGTTTCTATTTAACTGGTTTAAATTTTTGTCAAAATTTAATTTTTTTGCCAATTCTTTAAAATTAAAATTAAGATCTAAAGGATTAGACAATACTGGCCCTTTTTGACTAAAAATAAAAAAAGGGTTCAAAATTAACAAACCAGAACTTGCCAATAACATGAACATTTTTTTCATTTTCTTATTTTCCCTTTTCTTGTTTTTCATATATATTTAAATTTATTTGAACATTTTTCTTAAAAAAAGTAAAATCAGTAACTTTTTCCTAAAATTTTCTATTTTTAATAAAAATTATTCATAAAATAAAGTATAATTAAAGAAACTTTTAGGGCTAACATGAATTCAACTATTCTCATTAAACTTTCTGGTGAAAGTCTTGCTAATAAACAAAAATCGCTTGCAATTGATTATGAACTTGTGCGAGAAATTGGTTTTCAGCTCAAAGAGATACAGAATTTAGGGCATAAGATTTTAATTGTGATCGGTGGCGGGAATTTCTGACGCGGAACTTCAGCTGCTAAAAACGGCATAGACCGCAATACTGCAGATTATATTGGCATGCTTGGGACTATAATGAATGGTCTCGCACTTGAGTCAGTTTTCCGTGATCTTGGAATTAAAACCCGTGTTTTGTCATCAATGAGTTTAGATCCACGAATTTGCGAGTATTTTGTAAGAGAAAAAGCAATAAAATACTTATCTGATGGTAATGTTTTAATTTTTGTTGGCGGAACTGGGCGACCATTTTTTACAACTGATAGTGCTGCAACACTTTTTGCTTCCGAAATGAGAGCTGACATTATTTTGGTCGGAAAAAATAATGTCAATGGAATTTTTGATTCTGATCCAAATATTAACCCAAATGCGGTTAGATATGATAAAATTAGTTATGATCAAGTTATTGAAAAAAACCTTAAAGTTATGGATTCAACCGCTTTTTCAATGGCACGTGATAACAAAATTAGATTGTTAATTTTTGATATTAAGGAAAAAAATAGCATTTCTAAATTAATAAAAGGACAAATTAAACATACGGAGGTCTATTAGATTTGAAAACTGAAATTGAATTCAATTTTTATAAAGAAATTTTAGAAAAAAAAAGCAAGGATGTTTTTATTTTCCTTGAAAAAAGTTTTCAAAAAGTAACTATTGGAGCACCAAATCCACAATTGATTTCTCATATAAAAGTAAATTTTTACGATGTTTTAACACCAATTAATGAAATTGCCGCAATTTCTGCGCCAGCCCCACTTCAGCTTTTGGTAAAACCCTACGAGATTAAGATTGTTAAAGAAATAGCAAGTACAATTGTTGCATCAAAAATTGATGCACAAGTTCAAAAGGAAGCTAATCAAGTACGCCTAATTTTTCCCGAACCAACACAACAAAAAAGACAAGAAAGTGTGAGTCAGCTAAAAAAAATTCACGAAGAGGCAAAAGTAAGAATGCGACTGATTCGTCAAGATGTTAATAAATTAATAAAAAAAGAAGAGTTTTCTGAAGATCTTGAAAAAGATTATCTCAATCAAGTTCAGAAAAATATAAACTCACAAATAGAAAAAATTGACGAACTTTTTGATAAAAAAGTTCACGAAATTCAGACTATTTAAAAATGCGGGCAACTTACCCAAAACCTTTGCCTACAGATTTTTCTTATCGGTTTTTATATTCTATTTTATTTTTGGTAATATTTTTACCAATTTTATTTATTGGTTATTATTTTGTTTTTTGAGGCCGAATAGTTTCGTTTATTTTTTTAAACTTGTTCTTATTTTATAGTCTTTTTGAGATTTTTTCCCATTTTCAAGTCAAAAAATTTTTTGCGGTTTTGCTATCTTTTTTTGGTGTTTTTTTATTTTCTGTTCCTGCAAAAAAAGAGATAATTGATATTAATTTTTCGCCAGAAACAAATTTTGACTGAAATTTGGTTCTTTATTTGATTAAAAACCAATTTTTAGATTATCATATTTTTTTCATTTTAACACTTACTGTAGTAGTTAGTTTTTTTGATGATAAAATAGAAAAAAAACACAAATTTTTAATTGGTTCGTTATTAAAATTTAGTATAATTTACGTAGCGAGTTTCTTTTTTAGATTTTTGTGGATTTTAAACACTTTTAACGTATTTTTAGTTATTTTTTTGATTTCAATTGCAATAATTAGTGACACTTTTGGTTATATTTTTGGCTTAATTTTAGGTAAAAAATTTTTTAAAAAAAATTTTAATTTTTCGCCAAATAAGTCCATTGAAGGTTTTATTTTTTCTTTTGTTTTCAGTTCAATTCTAGTTTTTTTAGTTTTATTAAATTTAGATCTTAATATTAAAATAAGCGCGTATTTACCATTTAAAATTTTGTCTATTTTCCTTTTGCCGCTCGGGTCAATTACAGGCGATGCTTTTTTCTCAGTTGTAAAAAGATACTTAAAAATAAAGGATTTTTCACAAATTATCAAATGTCATGGCGGTCTTTTTGATCGGTTTGATTCAATTTCCTTTGTTTTTTTAACATTTTCAATTATCATAATTACAACAGCATAATTTTTTAGATGTAAACGAGAGTGTTCATGAATCCGTTTAAAAAATTTTCACAAATAATAAACTGACAAAATCCCTATGATTGAGACGATGTTCTAATTAAAGAACATGATAAGAAGGAAAACTCGGTTATAAATAATGATACAGAATTTTCTGCAATATTTAGAAAAACTAGACTTCCTAAATTTAAAGATTTGTATGCATTTACTAATTTAATTGAAGAAATAAACAGAAAACTTGAAGAAATAAACAGAAAACCTAAACTTTTTAGTTGTAAGATTATATTTGATTTTGAAATCGAGCAAAATTACTTTAATGATAACGAATTATTAGAATATTTAAACGGAATAATGAAAATTATTTCGAAAAATATAGATTTTTTTAATAATAAGGAAATTATAAGAGCTGGCGATTCACGTTTTAAAATTATTTTTTCAGATAAAAAAGATTTTAATTTTTTAAATCAACATCAGAAAAAAATCAAGGAAATGATTAAATATTTTGGACTAATTCACCTTGATGTTGATTTTATACTTGAAGAAAAACAATTACTTGAAGATAAATTAGATTTAGATCTTAACGCCATTTCAAAATCTATTGAACACGAATCTATACAAACTAATAAGTGAAAAAAGACTAGAATAAGCAATTTTGAATTTATAGAATTGAAATTTATTCGTTCGCATAAAAATCCAAATGTACAATTTGATGCTCGAATTTATAAAATTAACCCAATAAAAACTAAAAGTGGGGGCATAGTTTTAAAAATTCACCTAAATAATCATGATTATACTGAAGCTGTTAGTGTTAGTAAGTTTTTGCGGAAAAATCAAAGCCACAATTTTAAAGTTGGTGATTTAGTAAATGTAAAAGCGCAAATAAAGGACACGGTATCTCGTTTTAAATTTAACGTAGATTTGGATTTGCACGATATTACTAAGATCAAAACTTCAAAATTTTTCCCAGACGAAGAAATAGATAATGCAAAAATAAAAAGAGTTGAAATTTCTGCGCGAACTTGAAAAACAACAATGGACGGAATTTCAAGTGCTAATCAATATGTAGAACATGCACTAAGAAATGGTTATTCAGCAATTGGAATTGCTGATCTTGATTCAGTTCAGGCATTTCCTGAATTTTATAATGCTGTTAAGGCAACTAAAATCAAGCCAATTTATGGTTCGACTTTTTCAGTTTATCATTCAAAAATAGAAAAAGTTATTAATTTTAATGGCGAAAATCATAATTTAAAAGCGGCGAAATTTGTTATTTTAGACTTAGAAACAACCGGACTTTCCGCTTATTATAATGAAATTATTGAATTCGGGGCAATTGTTTTTCAAAATGGAATTGAAATTGAAAAGCACCAGTTTTTTATCAAACCATCAAAAAATATACCTGAAGTAATTACAAAAATTACCGGTATAACACAAAAAATGATTGATGAAAACGGGGTTTCCCAAGAAACAGCAATAAAAAAAATTGACAATATAATTAAAAACGGGGTTTTAGTGGCTCATAATGCGACATTCGATTTTAGTTTTTTACAACAATTTTTTAAAAAACATTTAAAAAAAACTTTAAAAAACTCAATTATTGACACACTTGAAGTAAGCCGATTTTTAAGTCCAAATGAAAAAAGTCACAGTCTTAAAAATATCGCAAAAAGACTTGAAATCCAATATGATGATGAAATTGCCCACCGTGCGGATTATGATGCAAAAATTTTAACATCAATTTGAATAAATTTTTTAAACCTGCTCGGAAAACAAAATGTCTATGATTTAGAAACGCTTTCTAATATAAAAAGTTCAATTTTTGAACTTCGACCAGAAAAAGTTTTCCCCAAACAACTTACCATAATCGCAAAAAATCAAAGAGGTATTAAAAAATTATACAAATTAGTCTCGCTTGCAAATACCGAAAATTTAATTTCGCGACCATTAATTTTTTACGATCGACTAGAAAAAGACCCTGATTTATTAGTGGGTTCTGGTGGCCCAGAATCACTTTTGATTCAAACATTGTTATATTTTGGCCCTGAAAAAGTTAACAGTTTTTCACAAATTTTTGATTTTATTGAAATTCCTCCTCCTATCGCTTTTATTCATTTGGTAAAAAGAGGAATTTTTAGTCAAGAGCAAATTGAAGATGTAATACAAAAATTAATAGCTTTAGCAAGAGAACTTAAAATTCCTGCTGTTGCAATTGGCGATGTTCGCTATTGTCTGCCAAAGGAAAAAATTTTTTATGAACTTTATATTTATGCAAAAGCAGTCGGTGGCATAAATCATGTTTTATTTGATACCCGTGAAAAAGAAAGAGAAGATTTTAAAAACAGTCACATTTTTCCTGAAAAACATTTTTTTACAACTGATGAGTTAAAAAAACAATTCGAATTTTTAGAAAATTCTGAATTAATTGATGAAATTGTTGTTAAAAATTCGAATATAATTGCAAATTTAATAGTCCCTGATATTCAAATTATCAAAGCTGGCTTATACCCACCAACTTTTGATAAATCAGAAACTAAGCTAAAAGAGTTCGTCTATGAAAAGGCATATGAAAAATACGGAAATTATTTGCCTGAATTAATCGATAAAAGAATTAAAAATGAACTTGAACCAATAATTAACCACGGATTTCATGTTGTTTACTGAATTTCCAAACGCATTGTACAAGAAGCAAAAGCACAAGGGGCAATTGTTGACTCACGTGGGTCAGTTGGCTCATCATTTGTTGCTTTTCTAATAGGGATTACTGATGTTAACCCACTTTTAGCTCATTATTTATGTAATAATTGTCATAAAGTGGAATTCTCTGAATCTGAACAATTTTTATCTGGTTTTGATTTGCCAGATAAAAATTGTGAAAATTGCAATTACAGAATGGACAAAGACGGGCACAATATCCCATTTGAGACTTTTTTAGGATTTAATGCCGAAAAAGTCCCAGATATTGATCTTAATTTTTCAGGAGAGACACAATTAAAAATGCATGATTTTGTTCGCGATTTATTCGGAATTGATAAAACATTTAGAGCGGGCACAATTCTAACAAATGCGGAAAAAACTGTCTTTGGCTTAGCGCGTAAATTAGGTGAGTTTCGTGCGCGGCTTGATCCAAAATTTGATATTAATCATGAGGTTTCTTATTTTACAAATTCTTTTCTTGATTTTTTAGCAACAAAAGCTCAAGGAGTCAAAAGAACATCTGGAAAACATGCGGGAGGAATTATTGTAATCCCTCAAAATCAAGAAATTGAGGATTTTACACCAATTAATTTTCCGGCTAACAATGAAAAATCTGACTGAAAAACAACACATTTTGATTATAACGCACTTCATGATAACCTATTAAAACTGGACATTTTAGGACATGATGATCCAACAATTTTGCTCCATTTAGAAGAATTAACAAAAATAAAATCAGACCAAATCCCCAAAAGCGACCCTAAAATCTTATCCCTTTTTAGTTCCTGTAAGGAATTAGGAATAAAGCCGCAGCAAATTCTTGGCGAGATTACTGGCACAATTGGTATTCCTGAATTCGGAACCCCGTTTGTCCGAAAAATGCTCCAAAGTGCAAATGTTAAATCATTTGCTGACATTTTTGCAATTTGTGGTTTAGCACACGGAACCGGAGTATGGCAGGATAATGCGCAAGCACTAATAACCTCAAAAAAGCACTTAATTCATGATGTAATTTCTTGTCGGGACGATATTATGATCTATCTTTTGAAAAAAAATGTTGAGCATCGCAAAGCTTTTAATATTATGGAAAATGTAAGAAAAGGAAAAGGACTTGACGAATCAGATATAAAACTTTTAATGGGACAAAAAGTTCCAATTTGGTATATTGAATCATTGCAAAAAATTGGTTATTTGTTTCCAAAAGCACACGCAGTTGCTTATGCGATGAAAGCCTGAAAAATTGCTTATTTTAAACTTTATCACCCTCTTGCATTCTATTCTTCTTATTTTTCAATAAGGCCTGATGTCAAAGATATTGATACCTTGATTCAACCTGCTATAAAAATTGCTCAAAAAATTAATTTGCTTAATTCAAAAAAACTTTCCACCCAAAAAGGTTTACAGCAACTCAGCCCAAAAGAGAAAGACTTAATACCATTTTTAGAAATTAGTTTGGAGCTTAAAGCCCGGGGATTTGAAATTGAAAAGGTAAATCTTGAAAAATCAGATTCGCAAAAATGAATTGTTAATAAGGAAAATAACTCCTTAATTCCGCCTTTTATTGCCGTTGATGGCATTGGCGATATTAATGCGAGAAAAATTGTTCAAGCGCGTAATTTAAGACCTTTTTCATCAATTGAGGATTTTGAATTCCGAACAGAAACTAATAAGACCTCCATGAAAAAACTTAAGGAATTAGGAGTTTTCGATAACATTTCAAAAAAAGCTCAGGTAAATTTGTTTGAATAAAATATTAAAAAGACAAACAAAGAGCAGTAAAATTATTGAATTTTAGGATAATTTTTAAATAAAATTGGCCTTAAAAAATTATTGCAAGTTTTATATAAACTTGCCTAAAAGGAGAGAAAATGAGTCTAAATTTAGAAATTAAAACAAAACTAAAGCTAAACTATCAAGATTTCGAAGAAAAAATTACTGAATTTCATGACAGAATCAACAATAAGAATAGTCCTGATATTAATTATTTGGGTTGAAATCAATTTCCTGATATTGCTATAAACTTTTCCGAAATTGAAAAAATGAAAAATATAGTGGAAAATTTACACAAAAATTCTATAAATATTTTAGTTGTTATTGGAATTGGAGGTTCCTATTTGGGAGCAAAAGCAGCTATTGATTTTATTCTAGGATTAGGCCCTTTTAAAAAAAGGCCTGAAGTTATTTTTTTAGGGAATTCGCTTTCTTCTACAGATTTACACCAAAAAATCGACTATCTAAAAACAAAAAACTTTGCTATCAATGTTATTTCTAAATCAGGATCAACGATAGAACCAGCGCTTACCTTTCAAATTTTATATCAATTTTTAGTTAATCAAATTGGCGAAAAACAAGCAAAAACAAGAGTTTTTGTAACAACTAGTATAAAATCAGGCGAGCTTTTAGAAATCGCAAAAGCTAATAGTTTTGAAATTTTTGAGGTCATTGAATCAATTGGTGGTCGTTTTAGCGTTTTGTCATCAGTTAGCTTTTTCCCGTTAATTTTTGTAAATATTAATGTTCATGAAATTATTCAAGGGGCAAAAGATGCTCATACAAAATATTCAACCAGCTCAATATCGGAAAATTACGCTTATAAATACGCTCTTTTTCGATTTTTACTTTATAAAAAGTTCAATTATAAAATGGAAATTCTAATTGCTTATGAACCTTTTATGCTGTATTTTAACGAGTGATGAAAACAACTTTTTGGTGAATCTGAGGGAAAAAATCTTAAAGGAATTTTTCCAACTTCGGCAATTTTTACAACAGATTTGCACTCTCTTGGCCAATTTATTCAAGAAGGGAGTAAAAATTTTTTCCAAACTGTTATTTATATTGAAAAACCAAAATTTGATCTTGAAATTAAAAAAGTTGTCCAATTTGACTCAAAAATTAATACACTTTCAGGAAAAACAGTAAGTAAAATCAATTATCAAGCATTTTTAGCAACTACGTTGGCTCATTCCAAAGAGGGGAATAACCCAAATTTGTTACTACAAATTAAAGATAGTTCGGCAAAATCTTTCGGTCATCTAGTAATGTTTTTTGAAAAGGCTTGTGCAATGTCGGCTTATTTGCTTGGCGTTAATCCCTTTGATCAGCCGGGAGTTGAAAGTTATAAAAAGGAATTGAAAAAAAATTTAGGTTGAAATAACTAGTTTCTAAATTTTTCTTACTTTTTTATAAATTAAAAATTATTAACAGAATATTCAAATCTGCTGAAATTAAGATTTTTTTGGCTAGTTTTAAAAATTTACAAACTTTATTGTTTGAAATTAAAAATAAAATGTTATTTTTACTTTTTTATATTTAACTTTTTATATAAAACTTAACAGAAAACTTAATTTTTCCCCGCGAAAAAAACGCATTCTTAGCCTTGTTAAGATATGATATAATTTTCATTATGTATTTAAACGAAAAAAAACAAATATTATCATTGGTTAGAAATCACGCAATTACCCACTTAATTCTTCGTGCAGTAAAATTTATAATAGGAATTTTTGTGTTTATTTCGCTTTTTTTTATGTTTTTTCAGGGATCAACTTTTGACAAGATAAAAAAGAACGCGGAAATCGGATGGATTGCTGCAGCAATACTTTTAGTTATTCGAATTTTACTAACTATTACAAGTCGAATTTTATTAATTGTTTATATTGTTAAAATAGGCGAGCTCACCGGTACTTTAGGTATACGACATAATCATTTATTATTAACAAAACTTTCAAGTATAAAAACACTTTCTATTATTGGATGTTTCATTAGTTATGCTAACATAATTGTCGCAAATATTTTGTCATTGCGCCATAATCACAAAGAAGAATTGCTAAACCTTGATTACCAAGTATTAGATTAGAAATTTTTCTTTAATTTTATATTTAAATTTTTAGAAAACCTTTAAATTTATAGAATAATTTAATTTTTCCAATTTAAGGAGGGCAAAAATGAAGAAAAATAAAAAGTTTTTACATTTAAATGAACTGCAATATAAAGTAACACAAGAAAATTTTACTGAACCACCTTTTGAAAATCTTTATAATGATAATTATCAGGAAGGAGTTTATGTTGATGTTGTTGATGGTAGCCCGCTTTTTTTGTCGCTAAATAAGTATGATTCAGGTTCAGGTTGGCCTTCATTTTGAAAACCAATCAATGAAAATGATATAGTTGAGGTTCTCGATTTTAGCATGCCTGTAACTAGAATTGAGGTCCGTTCGAAAAAAGCAGATTCCCATTTAGGCCATGTTTTCAATGACGGTCCCAAAAAAAATGGCGGAAGACGCTATTGTATAAATTCAGCAGCACTTCAATTTATTCCCAAATCAGAATTAAAAGCACATAATTTGGGACATCTTTTGAAATTTTTTGAACAAAAATAGATTTTTTATTAATAAAGTATAAGCGAATTTTAAAAAAATTAAGCGCCTAAAAAGTTTTGATATAATTTGCCTAGTTTTAGATTGATTTTTAGGTTCTTAATTTTTATTTTCGCTTTTTTTGATTAAGCTAACTGATGTAATTTCATCGTCTTTTTTGAGTTTAATTAATTTTACACCCTTAGTTCTCCTGCTAATTATCGGTACCATATCAAGATCAATTCTAATCGCAAAGCCTTTTTTTGTAGTTATTATGGCTTCTTGATTATTTTTTATTGTTGAGACAAAAACCAGATTTCCAGCTTTTGTTGAGTCAATACTAATAAGGCCTTTTGTAAGTCTTCCTGTAACTCGGTATTCGCTTACAGCTGTTTTTTTTCCAAAACCATTTTTGCTAAGACTAAAGACAAAATCATCGCCGTAAGTAAAACAAGCCCCAATTATTTTGTGGCCTTTTTCAAGGCTAATTCCTTTAACGCCTATTGAAATACGGCCGGTTTTTCGCAGTAATTTTATTGGTCAACGATTGACAAGACCTTGAGATGATGCAATTAAAATGTTAATATTCGGATTATCAGGGATGATAAAAGCTGAAACTAAATAGTCATTTTCCACCATTTTTAGGGCAATTTTCCCTTTTTTTGGAATGTTGCAGAAAGCATTAAGTTCTGTTTTTTTGATATTTCCAAAAGCGGAAACTGTAATTAGTCAGTGATTTTCATAGTCTTGATTTCAAGGAATTAAACTAGAAATATTTTCATTTTTTTCTAACCTGATCAGATTTAAAAACGGGATTCCTTTGCCTTGCTTTGAACTATCAGGAATTTGGTGAGCGCGTAATTTAAAAATTTTTGCATTGGATGAAATTATTAAAAGATCACTGAGAGTATTTGTTATGTACAGAGATTTTAGTTCATCATCTTTGTAATGATTTGAAGCTAAAGTGCCAACGCCACCGCGATTTTGCAAGCGATATTCTTCTAAAGGAATCCTTTTTACGTAATTATTTTGCGTTAATGAAATAATTACTTGCTCATCAGTTATTAAATCTTCTTCATCTAAATAACTAATTTCTGCAATAATTTCCGATCTTCTTTGGTCGCCGAATTGTTCAGAAACATTTTTGTGTTGTTCAATAATTAGTTCAATTAATTTATTTGGTGATTCAATAATTGCTTTAATTTCATTAATCTCAATTTTTAAATCTTCAATTTCAGTAACTAATTTTTCAATTGCCAATGAAGTTAGCCTTCCAAGTCGCATTTCAATTATCGCTTTTGTTTGACCCGGATTTAAGGCAAAAATATTTGCTAATTTTTCTTGTGCGCTCTGATCGGATTTTGATGCTTTTATTATTTCGATTACCTTGTCAATGTTTTCAATTGCAATTTTAATACCAAGTAAGACATTTAATTTATCTGCTGCTTTTTCAAGATCAAAATTCAGTGAGCGAAGATTTATTTCCTTTTGGTGTTCAAGATAATACGAAAAAATTTGTGCTAAATTCATTAATTTTGGTACACCTTTGACAAGTGCTAGCATATTTATAGAATAACTAATTTGTAAATCCGTGCTATGATAGAGTTTATTAAGGATGATTTCAGGGTTAAAACCTTTTTTTATATCGAAGACAACACGAATTCCGTGTCGCGTACTTTCGTCACGAACATCTTTAATCCCTAAAATCTTTTTATTTTTAACTAAAAAAGCAACTTTTTCAATAATTGTTGGTTTTTTTACCTCATAAGGAATTTCGTAGAAAATAATTCGTGACTTGCCAGAATTAAGCTGTTCAATTTTTGCTTTTGCCCTTATTAAAAAAGAGCCTTTTCCAGTCAGATAAGCTTGATTTATGCCGTTTTTGCCATAAATTGTTGCACCCGTTGGAAAATCTGGTCCTGGAAGAGATGCAATTAAATTGTTAATATCAATTTCTGGATTTTTGGCAAAAATAATAAAAGAATTAATAATTTCTATTAAATTATGCGGCGGAATTTTTGTCATCATCCCAACCGCAATTCCAGAAACTCCTGATACTAATAAATTAGGAAATTTTGCAGGCAAAACTTCAGGCTCAACTTCACTAGAATCATAATTAGGCCTGAAATTAACGGTGTTTTTTTTAAGCCCTTCAATCATTTTATTAGAAATTTTCGCAAGGCGAGCTTCGGTATAACGCATTGCTGCTGCCTCATCGCCATCAATTGAGCCAAAATTTCCATGACCATCAATTAAAGGATAACGTAAAGAAAAAGGTTGCGCCATTCGCACCATTGATTCATAAACAGAAGCATCACCATGTGGGTGGTATTTTCCAAGAACATCACCAACAATTCTTGCAGATTTTTTATAGCTTGTTCCTGATGTAATTCCTAGTTCAGCCATTGTATATAAAATTCGACGGTGCACCGGTTTTAAACCATCGCGAACATCAGGGAGTGCGCGCGAAACAATGACAGACATTGAATAATCAAGAAATGATGATTTCATTTCATCTTCAATTTTAATTGGCAAAATATTGTCTGTTATTGTTTTTAAAACTGTTGGTTTAATTTCATAGACATAATTTTCTTCGTCGATTTCGATTTCCTCATTATTTTCTGCGTTTGTTTCAAAATCAACATTGTTTTCATCAAAATTTTGACTATCTTTTTCTTTTTCCCCGAGCATCGTGATTCCTTTTTATTAGAACGTCTAGTAATTTAAAAATTATACCATTTTTTAGTGCGGTTAATATAAAAATTTATATAGCTTTTATGAGATCAATTTCTGTTTTTAATCAAGTGTTTTTTCAATTTTAGCTATTCTAAAAAACCAAAACAAGATAATATGATCTTTTTTAAAAAATGAAAATTGTTTTTGAATCTGAATAATAATAAAATTTTTTACTATAAATTAAGTAATTTTAAACTGTAAAATTTTTTTAAAATTTAAAAAAATATGATAAAATTAGGACAACTTTTGCTAGTTTTTAAAATGAGTTAAAGGAAAAATCTATGAATTTTAACAGTATAATTGATCATACACTTTTAAAACCACAAGCGACTTCTAGCGATATAAAAACTTTAATTCAGGAGGCAAAAACTTATAATTTTGGCGCAATTTGTATCGCGCCAGTTTGGGTTAGGCTTGCAAAAAAAGAACTAGAAAAGACAAATATTAAAATTGTAACTGTAATTGGCTTTCCTTTAGGAAATCAAATCAGCGCAATTAAACAAAAAGAAGCTGCGCTCGCAATTGCACATGGAGCTGACGAAATTGACATGGTAATGAATATTGGTAAATTCAAAGAAAAAGATTTTCAGTTTATCATAAACGAAATTAACCAAATAAAAAAAGAAATAGGTGATAAAATATTGAAAGTTATTATCGAAACTGCACTTTTATCGCCTAGCGAAATTGCAAATGCAACAAAAGTAATTAGTTCTACAAATGCTGATTTTATCAAAACATCAACAGGATTTTCCTATCGTGGTGCAACTTTTCAAGATCTTGAAATTATAAATGAAAACAAAAGTGAGAAATTAGCAATTAAGGCCGCAGGGGGAATTTCTAATTTTAGCGATATGGAAGCCTTTTATAAATTAGGAGCGACCCGTTTTGGTACCTCAAAATCTGTTAGCATTATAAATGGTTTAAAAGATAAAAAAAATGAATATTAATTTCGGGCTTTTAAATTTATATTATAATTTATCTAGCGAATAAAAATTGTCCTGTAAACCAATTTTAAAGGAGTAATTATTATGGAAATAAGAGTTGATCACCCTTTGATTGCAAGTGAAATTGCAAAAATAAGGCAAATAACAACATTAAATGATTTCCGTAATTCTGTTAAGAAAATATCAACATTACTTGCTTTCCCAGTACTAGAAAAATTAGAAACTGAAGAATTTGTGTCAATATCAGTGCTAAATGAGAAATTTTTTGGAAAAAAAATTACAACACAAGTTGTTTTTACCCCGATTTTACGTGCTGGTTTTGGAATGCTTGAGCCGTTTTTAGAGTTAGTTTCTGATGCAAAAATTGCGCCTTTATGGTTAAAACGAAATTTAGACTTTTCAGTTCAGACTTATTTTCAAAATTTACAAAACCCTGATGCCGATTCTGTTGCCATTATTTTAGACCCAATTTTAGCAACTGGAAATTCCTTAAGCGCAGCAATCGAAATTCTTGTGCAAAAAGGGTTCCAAAAAATAATGATTGCCACAATTTTAACAGTTCAAGAAGGGATTGACAAAATTAGGCAACAATATCCAAATGTGACAATATTTTATTGTCAAAAAGATGAAAAATTAAACAAAAAAGGTTATATAATTCCTGGAATTGGTGATGCCGGCGACCGATTCTTTGGTGCTTAAATATGTCGAATTCAATTTTTTGGCGTTCTAATTTAAATTTTAAATTATCGGTTGCCGGAATTTTATTTGCGCTTTCTTTAATTTTTTTCATCTTTTCGCATAATTATTTTAGTTGGCCGCTTTTTCAAAATCTTGGTTTAAAAGTTGATCTTTCAACACTTTTTTTTATTCCAATTATCTTAATTTCTGGTTTTTGAATTGGATTTTGTTGTCTTTTAATTCGATTTTGAATTGGCCCTTGACTAATTTTTAACCGTTTTGGTGGAATTGATATCATTTATTTTGGTCATTTTATTTTGTTTTTTGCATCGTGTGTTTATATTTTTAGTTTCTTATTTTTCCAGTTTTTAATTAAAAAAATTTTCATTAATTGACAAAGACCAAAAACAATTATTGTCTTAGCGTTAATTTTGGCTGTATTAGTTACCTCATTTTTAATGACTTATTTAAACGGAATTTTATTCACACCCGTTTATTTAAGGCTGTATAAATTAACAGACTCGTTTTCCTTATTATCAGCGATTGAAAAATGAGACGATATTAGCAAAAAATTAACTGGGGGTTTAAAGCTTTCTTATTGAACTTTTATTTGAAGCGTTTTTCCTATTTTTAATTTAACCAATTTTTCTCTTGAATCATTTTTAGCACTACCAATTTATATAATTGTCGATCATTTTTTACAAAAAAAAATAAAAAATTAAACTATGAATTTTTATATACTTAATAAATTTAGTTAAAATTCTTAAAAAATTTCTTTTTTGGTTATTCTTAGTTAGTTTTTTATACTTATTATGGTATAATGGTTTCGACTTAGTAACTTTTATCACCAAGGACATAAAATTAAATCACAAAATTGGAGATTTTATAAATGGCAGTTCATTCTTACCGCTTTTTAGTTGCATCTGAAGATGTTTATTTTCAAAATACCCCGCAACAAACAATTAGTTTTAGCGACCCAGAATCGATTAGGATTCTTCGAGAAATTTACCATACAAGTTCACGAACAACACTAACTAACAAAGAGCTTTTAATTGTTTATCGTAAAGCAAAAGAAAACAAACACGAAACTAATGTTTATACCATCAATAGCGAAGACACTGAAGAAGATGAAAATAATGATTCAGAAAAAAGCAAACTTGAAGCACAAAAGACAGCTAAAAACCAAGACAAAAAACCTGGTGTAATCGAGAATAATTTTTTACCAAAAGTTTATGACCTTGATGAGCTTTCAAAATATGGATCTTTAGTTAAAATCCAAAGCTATCGGGCAAAAACCCGCGCAGATAAAAGTGATTGGCAAACGGTAATATTAGATTTTACTGTCAGTGAAAAAGTTCAGTTAGTTGAATTAGTTAACGATCCACAAAATACAAAAGTTGACCAAATTGTTATTAGGGCAACAAGAGAAATTGTAAAAAATCGCGAAATTCATCTGGCTTTAGTTAATGATTTGCTTGATCTTGCTCGAAAAACAAAAAATTTTAAAATTCCTACTGAATTACTTTTAATCGTTGATAAATTTGATCCTAGCTCAGAAAATGGCATAAACGATTATATAAAAGGAGTAACAAATACTTTATCTTGCTCTGTTAGTTTAAATTATGCGCAAAAATACCAACTTTTTTCGTATAATTCTTATGCTGCAAAAATAAAAAGACTCTATGAACACGTTCATGCTTTTGCCGAACAAATTCGCCTCGAAGATGAGATTAACATCATTTTAAAATCAAATTTAGACCGTCAACAAACTGAGTTTATCCTTAAAGAAAAAATTAGGGCAATTCGTAAAAAACTTGGCGAAGACTCACGTTATGAAGACGAAATTGAAGAACTTTTGCATTCTGATGTTGGTAAAATAATTTTTCCTAAGGAAGTTGCAAAAACAATCAAGCGTGAAGCTAACAAATTAAAGTCGATGATGGCAACTTCTCCTGAGTCAAATATTACCAAAAATTACCTTGATTTATTAGTTGCTTTGCCATGAAGACGTGTAAGAAAAGATGTTCTTGATATTAAAAATGTGCGCGAAAAACTTGAAGAAGCCCATTATGGCCTTGACGAGATTAAAAAGCGAATTATCGAATATCTAGCCGCCTTAATTCATCGCCGTTCCCAATTTGAAAAGGAGTCTCATCTTGAAAAAGTTGGTAGCGATTATGTTGATTCTAACTTATTTTTAAGTGTAAAAGAGTTAAAAAACAAAAAAAATTCAATTCCAATTCTTACTTTAGTAGGCCCACCAGGAACCGGAAAAACTTCAATTGCAATGGCAATTGCTGAAGCAATTGGTAAAGAATTTGTAAAAATTTCGCTCGGCGGTATTCGCGATGAAGCAGAGATTCGCGGTCATCGCCGCACTTACGTAGGCGCACTTCCAGGAAAAATTATTCAAGCACTTAAAAAAGCCGGAGTTTCAAACCCGCTAATTTTACTAGATGAAATCGATAAAATGGGTTCTGATTTTAAAGGCGATCCTGCAGCGGCGATGCTTGAAGTGCTTGATCCTGAACAAAACCGTTTTTTTCAGGATCATTACCTTGAACTTGAATATGATTTATCACAAGTATTATTTGTTGCGACCGCAAACGAAATTCATGATATTCCTGAGCCTTTACTTGATCGGGTTGAAACAATCGAGTTATCTTCTTATACATTTTTAGAAAAATTACAAATAGCCAAATCGCACTTAATTCCGGCGGTTTTAAAAGAAAATGCCCTTGAAAGTCAGTATTTTCCAATTGATGATGCTACAATAGACTTTTTAATCCGTTATTATACTCGCGAAGCTGGAGTTCGCGGACTAAAACGGGTATTGGATAAAATCGCGCGCAAAATAATTGTGAAACTGCTCGAAAAAACACTAAATGATGATTTTAGAATTGATACAAAATTCGTGCGCGAACTTTTAGGAATTGAAAAATTTGATCCTGATTCTGTTGATTCTAGCCCACAAATTGGAACTGTGAATGGTCTAGGATACTCACCTCTTGGGGGGTCAACACTCCAAATCGAAGTTAGCACAATCCCCGGGCGTGGGGATATTAAACTAACAGGCTCATTAAAAGATGTGATGCAAGAATCAGCAAGAATTGCACTTTCTTATGTTCAGTCAAAAGCAAAAGATTTTAACATTGCATTTGATTTTGAAAACAATTTAATTCACATCCATGTTCCAGAAGGGGCAATTCCAAAAGATGGACCTTCGGCAGGAATAACTTTTACAACCGCAATTATTTCTGCTTTGTCACAAAAACCAGTCTCGCATGATATTGCAATGACAGGGGAAATCACTTTACGAGGAAAAATTCTAGCAATTGGCGGTCTTAAAGAAAAATCACTTGGTGCTTATAAAAGCGGAATAAAAAAAATTTTTATTCCAAAAGCAAACGAGAAAAATTTGGTTGATATCCCCGAGGAAGTCAAAAAAGCGATTAATTTTATTCCGGTTGAGACTTATCAACAAATTTATGATTTTATTTTTAAATAGTTTTTTATTTTTAAAAATAAAATCAGTTTAAACGTAGTTTTTAAGTAAAATTAGCAAATTAATTTTTCGTTATTAATAAATTCTTAAATTAATTTTTCAAATTTTTGGTATAATTATATTGAAAATTATTTTAAGAATTATTTTTTGAAAATGTTTAATTTTTCGATTAAAACTTGCAAAAAAAGGATAGGAAATAGTTGGAAGGCTATTCAGCGGTGGTTTTTTAGTAAAGTTTTATTAAAATATACAATATAGCAATAGAAATTATAAGCGAAAGGAAAAAATATGGCAGTTGTTAAAACGACAGGAAAAAAAGATTTCGATCGTTCAAAAGAGCATATTAATATAGGGACAATTGGTCATGTTGATCATGGAAAAACAACGTTAACTGCGGCAATTTCAACCGTTTTGGCAAAAAAAGGGCTTGCAGAAGCCAAGGATTATGCCTCAATTGATGCAGCTCCTGAAGAAAAAGCGCGAGGAATTACAATTAATACCGCCCATATTGAATATAGCACCGACAAACGTCATTATGCTCACGTTGATTGCCCAGGTCATGCCGATTATATCAAAAATATGATTACCGGGGCTGCACAAATGGATGGAGCAATTTTAGTAGTTGCCGCAACTGATGGGCCAATGCCACAAACTCGCGAGCATATCCTACTTTCAAAACAGGTAGGAGTGCCAAAAATGGTTGTTTTCCTTAACAAAATTGACTTACTCGAAGGTGAGGACGAAATGGTTGATCTTGTTGAAGTTGAAATCAGAGAATTGCTTTCTTCATACGATTTTGACGGTGATAATACGCCAATTATCCGTGGTTCTGCTCGTGGTGCTTTAGAAGGGAAACCTGAATGAGAAGCTAAAGTTTTAGAACTAATGGATGCTGTTGATTCTTATATTGACTCGCCTGTACGTGAAATGGACAAACCTTTTTTAATGGCTGTCGAAGATGTTTTTACAATCACAGGGCGGGGTACAGTTGCAACAGGAAAAGTTGAAAGAGGTCAAGTTAAACTAAATGAAGAAGTTGAAATTGTTGGTTATCGCCAAGAACCGAAAAAAACTGTTATAACCGGAATAGAGATGTTTAACAAAAACCTCCAAAGCGCAATGGCAGGAGATAATGCGGGAGTGCTTCTTCGTGGAGTCGATCGAAAAGATATTGAACGCGGGCAAGTAATTGCAAAGCCAAAAACAATCATCCCTCACACTAAATTCAAGGCAGCAATTTATGCGCTCAAAAAAGAAGAAGGCGGAAGACATACACCTTTTTTCAAAAACTACAAACCACAATTTTATTTCCGTACTACTGACGTAACTGGCGGAATTGAATTCGAACCAGGGCGTGAAATGGTAATCCCAGGGGATAATGTCGATCTTACAGTTGAACTTATAGCTCCAATTGCCGTTGAACAAGGAACCAAATTCTCAATTCGTGAAGGCGGAAGAACTGTTGGTGCTGGAACGGTTACTGAAATTATTAAATAATTTTTTTATTAGTTTAAATTTAATTTCTAAAACAAAAAATCAAAAAATCTTCAGTTTTTGCTGAGATTTTTTTTTTTTTTTTTTCAAAAAAATCTATAAAGTAGTTTGCTTTTCTAAATTATTTTTTAGGATTAGGATCCTGGAAATTAGTGGGATAAGTTCCTTGTCTGATTTGCTCAAGAATTTGGTCACGTAATTTTTCCTGCCCAGTTTGATTTTTGAATCTGTTTTGTTCTTCATTATAATAAATCATTGTTAACATATCATTTAATTTTACGTCTTTATTAGTATATCAAGTGTTTGAAAACCAGCCTTTTTCCTTGACAGGTTCTCCTTTTAATTCATCGATAAATTTAGTATAATTATCCGTTTTTGCTCCGTTATGATTCCCATTTTTTGCATTTTTTAAATGTTTTAGAATAACTTCTGAAGCAGTAGAAGAGCTAAACAAACCTCCATAAAATGCGCTAGAGCGCAACCAGCTATTTTTCACCCGTGATTCATAGGCATAAAAAAGCAAAATTAATAAAAAACGGTATAAAACTCGGCCTTTTGCTGTATCTTTGAAATTGTGTTTATTAATATCGTCGGAATAAATTTTGTAAAATAATTTCGAAATAGCCTCAAGTTGCAAATCCTTTTGCCCTGAGTTGAAAAGATCAGAAAAAGAAATTCCAGTATATTTAATATGGTTTAGTTCTTTTAAAATCGGCGATTGTTCTGCTTCTTTTTTTTTATCTCATTTTGGCGAGGCAAGAAAAATAAGGTCAAAAAAATCAACAAAAGATTCAACAGAAATTTTTTGATTTTCTGGTGAAATTATTGTCAATTTACTATCATCAATTTTTACCTCAGTTACCTCAGTTTCATGCTTGCTAATTTGTGTCGGTTTTGATAGTATTTTTTCCTCTAAATTTATAACCAAATCTAAATTTATCATTTTAGATAAATCAAACTTAGCGAAAAACGAGTCAAAAAAACTTTCATTTGCATTGGAATTATAAGATTTAATACTCAAAATTACTTGATTTAAAGTTTCATCAATTAATTTATTTTTAAGCCCCATCCCAACAAATTCCTTCAAGAATTTTTTTATTATTTGTCTAGGCTCTTTAATTTTAAATGATTTTAGATCGAAATTAGCACTATCTTCTAAATTTAAACTCAAATATGAGCTAATTTCATCAACCATAAGATTACTAAATTCTCCATTTCTTAACAGAAAATCTACTAAATACCATAAATATGATTTGAGAAAAGTGGAATTATCTTGAGTTTCATTGTTTTTTACTTCGGGTTTAGAATTGGAAGATTTGCTCTGCTCTTCTTTTAAAAAAATTGATAAAAGAGTAGGAAAATCTTTAACATTTTTAAATTTTTCAGTGTTTTTGTTAATAAAATCAAGGATTCGAAAAATTAAAATCTTATTTGCATTATTTGGTAAAAATTTTTCTAGACTATTTTTAAGCGCTAAATTAATTCTTTTTTTTTCTTGCTGACTTAATTTTTTAAACACTTTAAAATGACTAAAATCGTCAAATTTTCAAATTAGAATTTTTTTAGCAAAAAAATCAGATTTGAAAATCTTAACTAATGTATCTCAAAATAAATTCTTCTCAGATTGATGAATTTTATTATAAACAGTGCCAATTTGTTTAATAAATTCAATAATAAATTCTTGGCTGCCAAGCTCTTTTTCTAAAAGAATGTTAAAATTCTCAAAAGAAAATTCGCGATTAGTAAGTTTGCTAATAATTGTAACTAATTTTGATAGCAAAGCATTGTCTTTTGAATAAATAGCAGTTTTTAAAGTGTTTTTTTCTGTTTGGGGACTAGAATTTTCGCTATTTACAGATGAGCTACCAGTAAATAAATTCGTTTTAGCATCTGATTTATCCTTAAATTGATCGACGTCAGAATTTCTTTCAGGTAAAAAATCTTTAAAATTAGGCTCAACATTATAATAATTATTAAGATTATCTTGAATTATTTCTTTGAGTAATTTAAAAAACGGAGAAATTTCGGTTGTTTGAAACTGTACATTAAAAATTTCGCTAACTAAAGTAGCAAAATTCCCCTTTAAATTAGGCACATTTTCTAATTTTACTAGAAATTCACCAATAATTTTTGTAAAATACTGTTTTTCAAATAACGTTTTAATTAGCGAGAAATTATTTAATGGTTTGTTAATTTCGGCTTTAGCTACTAATTTAAAATAAGAATTAAATAATTCAAGAAGTGAAGGTGATTTTAAAAATGCATCAAATATTCTCAAAATACTATCAAGGTAATTTTTAGGAATATTTTGCAAACCCTCACGAATTTGCTCAGAAATTGCGTCTGTTTTTGCAATTTCGAAAAATAAGTTTGAAATTTGGTTTTGACTAATTTTATTCTCGACATTAATTACATTTTCTACATTTTCTACATTTTTATAATAATTATTAGCAATATCAACGCTAAAACTATCAAGCAATATTTCAAAAATGGACTTTCCAAAAGGTAAATCATCAGTAAGATAATCAAAAATTATTCTAATTAAAGCTTGAATTACTAAAGGAGATTCGATTTTTTTTATTTTGCTTTGATTGGTTAGTGTTGCTTTTTTTCACTGAGCTAAAATATCACGAATTAAATCTTGAATTGTATGAATTGCATTTTCGGAAATGTTAAGTTTAGAAGCTTTTAAAATGCTTTTTAAAAAATTTGAAAGCGCGTTTCAAGTGGTTGATTCATTAAGAAAAAGACTAAATACTTTTTCAATTAATTCGCTGTTTTTATTAATAAAATTGGAAATAAAACCTGTAAAATCCGATGCTTTTAGAAAATCTTCATTGCTAAAAATATAATTTACAAATTTTTCCAGCAATTCTTCTATTTGGTTTGAAGTAAAAAAGTTGAATAGAAGTTCCAAAAGTGTATTTTTTACATTTTCTTGACCAAAAATTGAGTTATTTCTTAATTTTGTAATAATTTGCTTTTGTAAGAATGTTTGGCTAAACAGATCTTTAAAAAATAAAACTAAATTTTGGATGCCAACTTTGCTTTTTAGATCGAGTTTTGCCAAATTTTTTAAAAGTCGAAATATTATATCAGATTTCAAGAAATTTTTTAGAAAAAAGTTCGAAAAATTACCTAGAGTTAAATTGGCGTCTAGATTTTCAATTTTTGATTTGTAAAGTTGTATTTTATCTTCATTTTCGTATTTTTCTAATTTTTCTAAGTTATCTTTTAATTCGTTATATTCGCGGAAATTGCTGTTTGTAAAATTTTTAAAACTTTCAAGGGCTGTTTGTACAAATTCAAAAATTAAGTTCTCATTTTTGTTATTTTTATCTAATTTTAATTGTTGGTATTTTTTGCTAAAATCTTCAAAAATCACTTGAAGAATTTCTGAAAAGGTTTGTACTGATTTTTGACTAAAACCTTCAGAGCGAAGCGATTTGCTAATTAAATCAAATAAATTTGAGAAAAACTTATTATTGCTAATAGTTTTTGCAATATAATCGTATATATTTTCTTCAAGTTTTGGCAAATTATTTGCAAGAAACTGAAAACCAAAACGGTTAAGATTATCGATTTTTTGGTATGAAAACTTGTTTACCACAAAATCATTTATCGCCTCGCTTACAATGTTGTTAAGAACTTTAAAAGAATTAGCGCTTAAAAAGTCTTTAATTGAGTTAAAAAAAATCGAAAAATTATTATAATTTGGTGTGTTTTGGTCGATAAAATCTGTTAGTTCAAATCTTGTAATTATTTGGTAAAATTTGTTAATAACTTTTTTAAGTACAGTAATCTGATTGTTAGAAAGCTCAAAAGTTAAAAGTTCATGGAACAAATTAAGTAAATTTTGTGGTTTTTTAAAAAAAGTTGAATAAGATGTTTGGATTTGATTGGTAAAAAATTTAGAAATCTTATCATCATTATTGCGAAAATTACGGTTTTTTATAGAGTCTAAAAAACTTTTTGCAACTTGCTTATTTAAAGTATTTCATGTTTTTGTTCGGATAAGCATATCAGACACCGACAACAAAAGACTAATTAAAGAATTTTTATCCACCTCTGATAAATTAAAATTGTAATTTGAATTAAGGGTTTTTACTAAAATGCGTACAGATTCACGATGTTTTAAACTTTCAGAGATAAAATCACACGAAAATTTTTGGATATTTTCGTAATTTTGAGAATTAGCAAGGAAAATTTTCAAAATATCGTAAAAGTTATTAACATTTATATATTTTTTTGATTCAAGGACAAAATCATTTATTATATATGAGAATAATTTTCTAGTTGATTCAAAACTAAAAACTACCTTTAAATCATCTTTATATTCAGGCGCGATTTCAATAATGGTATTAATTAAAAAATCCTGAATTGCACTTTGTCCAAAAACAGATACAAAAAGTAATTCTTTAATTTTCGCGGCATTCTGGCTTGTAAAATCAGAATTTAAGACATCCTTAAGAAGATTAATTATTTTTTTTTCGCTAAAATTGTTAAAAAGTGAATCTACAAGTCCTGAAATTGTTGCTTTTTCAAAATTTTGGTTAGTTATAACATTGTTTATGTAATTTTGTAAGCGAGTAATAATTTCAGAAAAAAAATCACTTTGCAAAATTTTATGAAAAACAGTTGAAAATGATTGATTATTTTTTGCATTTTTAAGCAAAAAATCACTTAACATTTCTCGTAATTTTTCATTAATTTGAGTATTAGAACGCAAAAATTTTTCTAAAAAAGTCCCAAAGCCAATTTCATACCAGGTTCTTAAAAGAATTATAAGTTTTGAATCCTTGATTTTTGTAATTTCATCAGAACTAATTTTTTCAATTGTAGACTGCTCCGCAATAAATTTATCAACTGAGTTATCGGTACTAAGAGCATTAAAAATTTTTAAATTAGACCCAAGATTTAAAATTTGTCTGTAGGCGTTAAGATCTTTTTCTAAATATTCCTGATTTCAGTTAAGTTTTTTGACAAATTCATTTTTGAAGTTAAGATTTTGTTTAAATGCAAGCTTAAAGAGCAAATCTTGCGCCATTTTTTTATATCCTTTTGTCGAAGGATGAATATCAAATTCATTTTTACTAAATTTGTTTGATTTATCTTTTCAGCTTTTTTCATTATAAAGATCTACAAAATTAACTCTTTGTTTTCTTGCAACGTGTTTAATTGTTTCATTTAATTGTTTTAACACCAAAGTTGTATAATTTTTAGGAAGCCCAAGTTCATTTACTAATAAATGGTCAAAAAATTTCATTGTGTGCGAAAATAAAATGTTATAACCAACTAAAACGATTTGCAAATTAGGGTTAATTTTTTTAATTTTCTGAATAAAAATATTTAAGTTTTTATTTATTTTTTCAATAGCTAAATTAGTGTTTTGTATAAACTCAAAGGCCGCTTGAGATTTTGTCGCAATTTTTTGACTAGGTTTTGTGATTATACGAAAATCAATTGATTCTAGCAGATCATTTGCACCAAGAGATAGTGTTAAAAGATTAGCGTTTTTAATTTTTTCTTGTAGTTTTTGGTAATTTTTAGCAGAAAAATTACCAAAAACATTACGGATTTGCTCCCCATAAGGAGATTTTGTTAACTTATCAAGTTCGTAATTAAAATTCAAATGTGTTTTATCAAAATTCTGATATTCTCTGTTTTCAGGTTCTAAAAGATAGAGTCAATCTGTGATTGTTGTTCAGGAAAGGGCAAGATTGTCAAATGATTTTATTGCATTTGGATTTATTTTTTGTACAAAATCAGCAAAAAAAGCAGCATAAGAAAGACCTTTAACTTGCATTTTATTAATATTCCCGCGAAAATCAAAACTATAATCCCAATTAAAACCAGCAGTAATCGAATCTCCAAGCGCTAAATAATTAATTTCTTTTAAAATAGGATAATTTGTTTCGCTAGAATGGTTTATGCTGCTTTTTTTATCAATTAATTCATTTTTATCACGGTTTTTAAGGCTAATTAAAGTGATTCCGACTGTTGCGGCTGTTAAGGTGCTAAAGGATAAAAAAATTTTAAAAGCCTTTGAAAAGTCAGGTTTTGTAAATTGTTTTCTCATATTATTGTACCGTTTTATGCTTTTTTGTATGTATGTAAAATTTGTTGCACCTCCAAGTTAGATACAATTATACCTTTTTTTGCTTGGATTATTAGTTTTTTGCTTGCTGCTTTGCTTAGTCAAGACAAGATTATTACATATTCAATTTATTGCTTGATATTTGAAGTGATTTTTACTTTTGAAACTTGAGACCTTTCAAACGAACCAATTCAAGATTATTAGCCTTTTTCAAATTAATTTTTATGATTATAACGCTAATAAACGCTAATAGAAATTAGCGTATTTATTTTTGCTAGGCAAAGCGAGGATTTTTGAAAAATAAAATAAAACTTATATAATTATTCATATTTTGATTAGCTAGATTTTAAAAACAAAAAATTAAAAAATACTATAAATTACGGTATTTTTTAATTTTTGATGATTTTTGGTTTGTGGTTAATAGCTGAATTTGCCTATAAGATTATAAATCTATAAGACAAAAAAGGATTAATTTCCCATTTTTATTTATTCCCTTCTGTATAATCCAACAAGTTTTTTCTTTAAAAGTAGTAGCAAAAAGTTGATCAAATTATATTTATTATTGCAATTTATATTGAACAACAAATAGGAACTAATAAATTTTATATAATTAGCCTTTAGCCCAATTCACATTTATGATAAAATTTTATAATATTTAATTAAAATCTTTGTTTTTATTCGCAAACCCAGCAAAATTGATCCGGCCAATTGAAATATATTTATTTCCCATTTTGTTATTAAAACGAATTACTATTTTTTTCACGCGTTTTTTCATATTAACTGTTACCGAAAGTTGGTCGTCAATTCCAACGATTCTATCCGGTTTTCTAATATTTTCTTTTGGTAGTTGCTGCATTTTACCTTCATTATCTTCATAAGAAATACTAATATATTCTTGCCACCAATTATTTTTGCCTACCGGTGTATAATTACTATTATCAAAAAAACGTAAGCGGAAAATTTCAACATAATAACCATGGGGATATTGGCGAACATTTTGCGGAATCATCTTAAATTCTGTTGGATTTTCACTTCAACTATTATCTAAATATCAGTAGGTATTTCCTTGTCCAAAAACATTTTCAGGACGGTATTTATAAGAAAAGTAAGTTGAATATTTTGTATCGCCAAAGCCTCAAATTTCTTTTGGATTTTTTATAGTACTATAATTAACATAATTAAAATGCTCCTTTTTTAAAAAGCCGTTAAAAATATTGCCTAAATAATTAAGTTGGTATCGCGGTTCTAAATTAGTCGATAAAGGTTTTTCATCGTCGATAATTTTTAGCTCGCTAAAAAGGAATGAATTTGTATTAAGTGCTTTTTCAATTTCTTGCTCAGTAATTTCTCAAGAAAATTTTCAACGGTTTTGCCTAGCAAAATCAGTCCATTTAGTATCCAATTCTTTTTGAATATCATCAAAACTTGTTAATTTGATAGTTGAATTTTCGTTTTTGGGCTCAAAAATTTCCTTTTTTGGATTTTGTTTTCAGGAAAATGATTGTACTGTGTAATTACCTGTTTTAATTTTTTCAATTTCTGGTTTTTGAAAATTAAAACTTAATTTAAAACGAAAATTGGATTTTGTAGAACTTTGATTTGTATTTTCCTGATTTACTTTTTCAATTTGCGCTTTATATAATTTAATAAACAGGTCCTGTTTTTCTTGGTTTTTTAGTTGGGCATCAAAAAATAAGTCAGTTTTACTTAAATCAAAATTTGAAGAAACTTCCATATTAAGGGCCTTATTTTTCTCATCTAATTTTAAATTATTTATTAGATTAAGTTTATTATTAAAACTGAATTTTTCTGAATTTTCTTTATTATAATAATTTATTTTTGTATCATTTCCAAATTCGATAGTTTCAATTTGATAGTTTTCATTAACAATTAAATCTTGAAATTTTACACGTAAATATTGCAAATTTTCCCCATTTTTATTGCTTTTTTGACTGATATCATTAGAATTTTCAACATTTGCAGCAACATTAAAAATCTCATTTTTACTGTTTTTGTAAGTAATTTTTGCGCTATCATTTTCCTTAATTTTTCCCAATTTGTCAATAAAAGGGATTATTCCGTCAATCGAATTTGGGTCCCCGCCTTGAAAAATGGGTAGTGCGTCTTTGAAAATATCGATTGCAATAATTTTGCTAGTTTGCGATTTTTCCACTGTAATTCTTGTATTATCTGAAGTTTTTATTGCAACTAATTCATAAAAAGTGTTTACTTTTTCAAGGTTAAGTGTCACTGTATTGTTGTTGCTGCCAAAAAATTCTGATTCAATTTCTCTGTTAGGCGAATCACCGATTTCATGGAAAACCAGTTTTGCTTGTTTTTCTTTGAATTTATTCTCATCTGTAAGTTGAATTTTTAGTGTGCGGTTTTTGTTAAAAGGTGATGAGGTTTCATCAAAAATTGTTAGTCCTACTGTGTTTTTAATGGTGCTAAATTCAAATTTTTCAGAATTTTGAATTGTTGCATCGTAAAAAACGCCAGCTTGATTATTTAAATTATAATTTTTTCAAGCTTTTTCTGGTTTATGATTAAAAAATAATTGTTGAATTTTATATTTTGTCTCACTTTTTAGACCGGTAAAATTAAAATTTAGCACTCATTTTCCGTTACTTTTTTTAATTCGGCCTTGAAATTTTGCCGTTTTTGAATTCTGATCGGCAATTAAAATCGCGCCAATTACTTGGTTTTCGCTAAAGACATTATCAAAACTTTGTGCTTCCACACTAAAATTTGCAGAATTTATTGTCAAATCACTAAATTTACCAGTATTTTTAACAATTTCTATCCCTTTTGGTTCAATTCCGATTTTAAATTCTTTGCTAGAAACTCATTTTTGGTCTGTTTCAATTCTATCAAAAATGAAAATTCGGTTGGTATTAATATTCTCAAAACTAAACTCAGCATTTTCGCCATTAACTGTGGTTTTTATCGAACGAAAACTTTCATTATTGTTTTTCAAAATTAAAGTCAAATTTTTGCCTTTATTATTTAGTATTTTTGCACTAACTACCAATTTATTCCCAGAAAATTCTTTAAATTTAAGCTCGGTTAGTGTCAAAATTGCTGTATCAAAAACAAAATGATTACTAAAATCAACCGGAATTACTTTGTTCGCCTGGCGAAAATTAACTTTATCAATCAAATATTTTTTGTTATTTTCAAGATTTATATTATCAAAAATTAATTTTTGATTAAATTCTTTATAATCTGTTGCAATAGTTTTGCTAGTTTTAGTATCTTTTTCGTTAAAATTGACATTAATTTGAATATGATCCAAATTAATTTTATCAGAAGCTAGATTAATTTTCAGCGAATCTAAATTTGTTTGTTCAACATTTTTAAGCTCAATTTTGTTCTCAAGTGAAAACATCTCCATTTTTCCTATATCTCTATGAAAACTGGATGCGTTTTTGTTCTCAAGCCATAATTTTTTCTTAATTTTGTAAGGTTCTAATTTTGTAATTTGAATATTTTTATTTGGTAAAACGTTAAAATGAAATTTGAGAAAAATTTTATCAGCTGTTTCTAAAATTTCACCAACAGATTCGATGCTTTTATTTCCTTCGCTTGCAAAAACCTTGACTTTATCACCTTGTTTTAAAGTTTCATTTTCATCTTTTAATTCCAAATTTGCCCAAATTTGGTCAATAAAATCACTTTTTAGCTGTTGCATTTCTTTTAATTTAATAGGTTCAAAATATTTTATAAACGAAAAATCGTCAATATTATTTTGGATTCTAATCTTTGTTAGTTTATCTTCTGAATTATAATAATAAATATTTGATAAAAAATATTTATTATTAGCTAAAATTTTTTCAAAGGAAAAATGGTAAAATTTCTTATCAAAATCAAAATATCCATATTTTGATGTTAATTTAGTTTGTCCATCTTCTGAATTGATTGTTAAAAACAAATTCGAATTTACCAATTCTGGGTCAAGAAAATTAAAATAAATATCTACCCCATCTTCGCTTTGGATAACATTTTTAATTAGTGAAAATTCATTTTCCTTTGAATTTTCGCTTATTTCTTCTTTTCGGCTTTCATTTTTTTTCTCAGGAATTTCACTATTTTCAGGAATTTCACTATTTTGTGGGGCAATAATATTACTGCGTTCTGAATTTATGGGCGGATTTTCAGCTATTTTTTGGTCGCCAAATTCAACAAAAAGATCGTTTAAATTAATCGGTTGATTAGTTTTTGACTTTTTATCAAAAAAATAAATTTCGCGAAGGGCAAGTTTTTGCTCTAAATTTAGTGTATTTACGTTCATTTTCGAACTAGCACCTGATTCATCAACTGCCACAGTTTTTTCAATTCTAAATCCTTGTTCATTTTTCAGTACAAGAAATATATCCTGATTTGCGGTAAGATTTTTATTAAATTGCAATTTTTCTGTTTGATTATTTCAACTAACAGACTGAAAAATTGGCGCAGTTTCATAACTTGTTTTAAAAATTGTTTTACCTTGAATTTCGATTGCAGTTAATCTAAAAGAATTATCAAGGTTAAAAGGTTGATTTATTACTAAATTTCCGGTTTTGTCAACTTCAAAATAAACAAATTCTGCAACTGAATTTTTATTTTGAAATTTTGCACTAGCAATTTTGCTTGCAAAATTGCTATCAAGCATAAAATTTACTAAAATATCACCGTTTTTATTATATTTATATTGATAGTTATAAAATTTTTCATAATCTAAACTTTTTATGCTAAGAATTATAATTCCTGCAAAACTGGCTGTTAGAATAGTGGTAATTCCGCTAATTAACAATATGTTTTTTCTTTTTATTTTCATTATTCCACTTTCACTTGCTTGAATTTTTTGGTATTAAAATTAATTTCTCATTGAAAAATGTAAAATGATCTATTTTGGTTTTTATACCAAAAATAGATCATTTAAAATTGATTAAATAAGCTTGAAAATTTGAATTTTAAAAAAGCTAATTAATTTTATCATAAAAAAGTAAATAGATTATAATAATAAAAAAAAAAAAAAAAAAAATAAGCCTTAAAATATTGGTTTTTTCGGTATAATCAAGCTGCAAGGCAAATAGCAAATTTAATGTTTAAACAATATAGTTATATATGCGATTTTAATTTTTTAAACAACAAGGAAAATAGGTTTAATTTCTAATCTTATTTTTCATTAAAAATTAAATTGACTATAATCAAGGAAATTTATTTATTAAGGTATAATAAATATAAAATAAAAGCAAAAATTAATTTTTTCAATTTTAAAAGGAGCATAATGCGCTATAAAAAATATTCTGAAATTCCTGAAAAATATCGTTTTGATTTAGAATCGCTTCTTGATGGTAGAACCATTGAAGAAAATTTTGCTGCTATTTTGGCAATTTCGAATGAATTAGTTGCCAAAAAGGATCAACAATTTGAGAATGTTGAAAATTTTCTTGAATATAAAAAATTGGAAGAAAACTTTGGAATAAAATATAATAAAATTTCTAACTATATTTCAAATAATATTAGCGTAAACGTAATTGACCCTGTTTTTAGCGAACTTAATGAACGATTTATGTTTCAAATGTCTGAATTTGAAGCCAAATTAGGTTCGCTTGATGTAATTTTCTATAAAAAAGAGGACAAAATTCGTTCCTGAATCGATGATGAGCGCATAAAACCATATCTAAAAGATCTAAATTATCGACTAGAAAATAAAAAACACAAACTAGCTGATGAAATCGAAAATTATCTAACAAAATCTTCTTTTGGCGAAGTTTCTGTTTATAAAATTTTTTCAATTCTTTCAAATTCTGAAACAAAATTTGAAAATATAATTGACGAGAATGGGCAAAAATTAGAGCTAAATTCCACAAATTACTATAATTATTTAAAAACAGGAACTCCTCAAGTGCGAAAAATTGCTTATGAAAATTATCATAAAGCTTATTTAGCGCATAAAAATACCTTTGCAAATTTACTCTATCAACATATTAAATCTCATTCAGTTGAGGCGAAAATGCGGAATTATAATTCTTTAATTGAAGCAAGTCTGAGTTCTGATCGTTTTTGCTTAAAAAGTCTTGAGAAATTATTTAATTTCGTGGCCTCGGCGGCCCCAATTTTTGAAAAATTCAAAAATGCGCAAAAAAAATTTTACAAAGCAAAGTTTGGCTCTGAAATGAACAGTTGAGACCGCTTAGTTCCACTTGTTGAAATTAAAAATAATTACACTGTTAAAGAGGCCCAAAAAATTATCTTAGAATCAGTTATACCGCTTGGAGCAGAGTATGAAAAGATGGTTAAAAAATCCTTTGAGCAACGATGAATTGACTATCATTATGTTGATTCAAAAAGGTCTGGAGCCTATTCAATCGGTGGGTCTTATGGTCTTGAAAAAAAATATATTTTAATGAATTTTGACTTTACAATCAACTCAGTTCATACACTCGCTCATGAATTAGGTCATTCACTTCATTCTTATTATTCTGATAAAAATCAAGATTTTCATAATAGTTCTTATCCAATTTTTCTTGCCGAAATTGCATCAATTTTTAACGAATTACTACTTGATGATTATCTTTTAGAAAAACAGCAAGATGATAATTTTAAATTTGAGATTTTGTTCCAAAAAATTACAACTTTTATTGGTACTGTGCAAAGACAGATAATTTGAGCTGATTATGAAGCAATTTTGTATAATAAAATTGATAAAGGCGAACCGATTAGTTCTTATGAGGCTTTTGTGAAAATTTATAAAGAAATTTGGCAAAAATATAATCCTAATGACCCGCTTGAGAATGAAAAACCGCTTATTTATAGCGTAATTGTTCCACATTATTACTATGGATATTATGTTTATAAATACGCAATTGGCTATCTTGTTGCTAACGTTTTCTTTCAAAAATATAAAAAAGAAGGTAAAAAGGCGTTAGATAATTACATTGAAAATTTCCTTTCAAAAGGCGGCTCTGATTGGCCAAGTGAAATTCTCAAAAAAGCTGGTGTTGATTTAGCGAATTCTTCAATTTACACAGAAGCTTTTTCACTTCTTGAGAACCAAATTGATGAATATATTCGCCTTGGAAAGAAAATTTTTAAAATTGACTTCTAAATTGAGTTTGTTCAACTTTTTAAAAAAATAAAAAAATCTTAAAAAAAGAGATTCATTTTTATTTTTTAATATTATTTTGAAAAAAATAAGTAAAAAATGCGAAAAATTTTAAAAATTTGCAAAAAGTATAATAAAATTCAATTATTATTTAAATGAGAGCGTAATTTTTATGCAAGGTAGTAAAAACGCGAAAATACTCGAGGAAATACTAATAAAATATTCGATGAATAAGCGTTTTTTTCGCTGGCAAAATCAAAAATTTTTAAGTAAAAAATTGAATAGAATATACTGAATTTTAAAGTTTTTTTGGATCATTTTTGGCGTATTAACTTTTATTTTTCTAATAATTTCTTTTATTATAATAATGCCAACGAGATATTCAAACAATATCGACAAACAGGAAAATTTTGCTCATTTTCAACTTTTATATACTGCCACTTTTTGTGCCGGAGTAGCAATTATTTCGTCATTAGTTTGTTTTGTTTTTTGTAAATTAAATCCCGAGAAAAAATTTGTTTTAGATTTTAATAGCTGGTCTGTAAATAAAATAGTTAATGAAAGTGGCTTTCAATTTCAATATCTAAAAAACTTTGAAAGTTTAGCATCAAATAATGAGCTTAAGATTCAAAAAGTTGACAAGCCTGCCTGAAGTGAAATAAAAAGCGAAAATTTGGAATTTTTGTTTGATTTTTTTACTTTTCAAACTACTAACATATCGACCCATTTTAAAATAACTACGTCCAAAGATATTATTTTTTATTTAAAGTATTCGAAAGTTCCGGAGAATTTTCGTGTTTATGAAAATGAAAATTTTTTAATTATTGACTCAGAATTTCTTAATAAAGACAGAAAAATCGCCCTTGAAAATAAAGGATTTAAGTTCTGAAAAGAAAAAGAAAGCAAAATCTATTTCTGAAATCCTGGGCCTGGGTTTAATATCTTTGAAATTCAGATAAACAATCCTTCATTTTTGTCTATAATTGAAAAATTAGAAGAACAAGTTGAAATAAAATTAAAGGAATTAGACCAAATTGCAAAAATTATTAACGGATAAAGGAAAAAAATGAAAAAAATTTTATTTAAAGCCGGCGAATTATCCCAACTACCAGGGGTTTTCGCCCCTGTATATCATGTAGCTGATAGTAATATCTTTCAAGAGCCAAACTCTTTGAAAGTTTTACCTTCAATTGATGTTAGACCTTCTAAACATATCTTAATTGATGAATTTAAAAAAAATCCTTTTGTTTTAGAATTATCTGCAAGTTTTACAAGAATGCAAGATAAAATAGAAAATATCGACTTTTCAAAATTTGAAGAAACGGAAGATCTTTTAAATTTTAACCTAGAACATCTTGAAAATATAGAAATAAAAACAAGATTTAGAGAAGAATTTTACAAAAATTTAGAATTGATAAAAACTAAAAAGATGTCTTCAGATGAAGCAATGGCTTTGTTTGCTAAATATTCAATAGATATCAATAGTGCAAAAGCAGACGAATACAATGATGAATCCGAATCTAAAAATAAAGAAGATCTTAAAGAAGACCAAAAATCGCAACAGCCGCAACGAAATCTTAATAATTTGGCTAAAAATAACGAAAATAATAAAAAGTTAACAAAAGAAGAAGAGAATAAAGCAATCGAAAATTTCTTAAAAGCCCCGGAATTAAAGGCTGAGTTTTTAAAATTACAAAATGAAGCTAATGAAAGTAAGGAAGAATTTGAGAAATTTTTAAATAGTTACCAAAAGCTATATGATGCAAACAAAATTTTAAATATAACATCAGCAGCTCTGGCGGGAATTTCATGAGCGCTTGTTGCAACCTATACAACATTGGCCTTTTGAACTTTTGGTGCAACCGCCCCGTTTGCTGCCGCTGTTGCCTTGCAATCTTCTATAATGACATTTTTTGTTTATGAATCTTTTAAAGCACAAAAAGCTATGAGCAAAGATTTAGAGAGAATAGAAGAATTCAAAAACTCTTCTGAATATCAAAGAATCCAAAAATTTTCGGGAATGACATTTGATGAATTTAAACAGCAACTAAAAGAAGAAATTAAAGTCATAAAACCTAATTTTACTTTCTTTTATAAAACAATAAATGTTGCTACTACCACATCCGCAATTCGGATGTCAATTAGATATGAGATAGAAAAAGTAATGGAAAAAATGGTCTCAAAACTTTTTGGCAGAAAAATAGCCAATGAATCTATAAGAGAAACTATTACAAAATTATTGTTTAAAAAATCATATTTTTCTGCGTATAAAGTAATTGAAAAACTCGGAATTTCAGCTGGGGTTAAACGAGGAATTTTATTTACCACAGCTTTTGCTAATCCTTTAGGTACGGCGATAAATGTTATTGATACTTTAGTAACTGATATTTCAATTGTAACAGATATTATATTGACTAATCAACTTAAAAATAAATAATGATGCAAAAAAATTTAAGCAAAAATTGAGTTCTTTTTTTTAATTGAAAAATCAAGAAAAATAAGCTATTTTTTCTTCTTTTTTCCCTTTTTTTTGTTGCTTTTTTTATTGATCTAACCTTAGCTTTGCTATTAGAATTTAGTCTAAAGTCCTTTGTTAGTCAAAATTCGCGCTTGATAAAAAATTTTGCTAGCGTCTCTTTATTTATCAATATTTTTTTGCTCATTTTTGTAATCCTTGCTTCTATTTTGCTAATTTTGTGTCTCTGATTTGGCTGGAAAAGTGCAAAAAAATTCAGGCAAAACTATCTTTATCTAAAAGGTTTATCGCTGCATTTTGAAGCCGATTTTGTTAAAAAAGATTTTCTAATTGAACATAAATTATGAAGCGAATTTACAAATTTTGATATAAAAAAGGGTGAAAAAATTGCAAAATTTGATCAGTTATACAATGGTTCTATTTTGCTAAGTTTATCAAAAAAAACAAAAATTACAAATTTTGCCTCTTCTCACATACATATATTAGAAGAAATTAACATCTACATTAATGATTTTAGACTGCGAGATTATAAGGTAAATTATTTTGAAGAAATAAGAAAAATATATAACAATTTATTAATAATGTCTTTTCTTTCCTTTATTTTATCTACATTATTTTGAATATCTATTATAGTAGTTATTTTTTATTTTTGCTTCCCACCACCTTTTTTTCATTATAGAAATTATTCAGAATTGAAAATTCCCGCTTTTTTTAACTCGAGTGTTTCCTTAACCATTTTTATGCTAATAGCAATTTTTTCTTTTGGCTTTTTTCTAAAATTTCATTTTAGCGAGTTTCGAAAATATTTAATTATTTATTACAAAGTTTTCGCGGTTGGTCTGGCAAACTTTAAAAAAATTGAAAATTTTGCAGAAAATGAAGAATTTAAAAACAGTTTGTATATTGCAATTAAAAAGAAAAACAAAATATCAAGACCATTAGATTTAGATAGTGATATTTTTAACTAGGATTTTATTCCTTAAAAAGGTTTGACTTAATAATTATCAAGATAAATACAGCATTCAATTCAAAAAAGATGATGAAGTTGACAGAGAATATTTTGATGAATCTTCTCTTTCAGTTGTAAAACCTGAAGCAACTAAGTAACTTGAAAAAGAAGAGCAAACTAAAGAAAAAGCGGAAAAAAAGAAGAATTAAGCTTCCTAATGGAAGAAGAATTATCAATTATTGTTTTTGGCTTAATAGTAGATATATCAAAAACATAGTAAATCAAATTTTAGAAAACTAAAAGCTAATTTACTAAAATTAGTCAAAAAAACAAAAAAGCGTTAAAAATAATAAAAATAACCTATTTTTCCTAATTTTTTATTATTTTTATCCTTATGTTTTTGTTTTTTCTAATATTAGGTAGTAAAGTCCAAATAAAGCTGAATCATCGCCAAAAGCGTCTTTTTCAAATCTAAGAGTTTTTCATTGATTTTTATTTGTTCAAAGTTTTGCCTTTTCAATGGCTTTTTGAATAATTCAAAAATTATATTCAGCCACAGAACCACCAAAGACAATTAAATTAGGGTTTAAAATCCCAATTGTTATTGAAATTGTTCGCGCGAGAGTATCGATACAGTCATCAACAATTTGTTTATATTCTTTATAGTGGTCATATTTTGCGATTATATTTTTTGGTTCTGTTTCTTCTAAGTTTTTATCCTTGGCTCTTAAAGACATTCCTGTCCCGGAGACGAATAATTCAGCTGCATAATTATTTAAATGATGTTTTTTATTAAATGTTTTTGAGGTTGGAATATGGGCAATTTCCTGCCCAAAACCTTCAGAACCATGAAAAATTTTGTTATTAATTACTAGTCCAGCGCCAAAACCAGTTGAGATTGTATAAAACTGAGTTACCCCTTTTTTGGTATTTTTATAAAAAATATGATTCGCAAATGCCATTGCATTTGCATCATTTTCAAAGATAGCATATTCTAATTTAGAATTATTTAGTAGATATTTTTTAATATTTATTCCATTTCAGCCAACTAAATTAGGAGAAGAAAGAATAATCCCTTTTTGATAATCAGCCGGACCCGGGATGCATAAAGCGATTGCGTTGATCTGGTATTTGTTAACTAGATCAAGAATTTTATCAAGAATTTTTTTATAATTTTTAACATCGGTGGTAAATTTAATTTTCTTTATGATTTTATTATTATTAAAGATGGCAAAACGGGTATTTGTACCGCCGATGTCGATAGCGGCAAAATTATATTTTTTCATTTTTTAGTCCAATTTTTATTTTGATAGTGTGATAATTTTTATTATTATTGCCTGTTTTTCAATTTTTTAGATAGTTTTTATTATCTTTCATTTCCAATAGATCAATTAATTCCTTTTCATTTTTTAGAACTCAGTTTTGGTAAGTGGAAAAATAATTTATCGAATAGGACTTAAAATTTGTACTAATTTGATTAGCTTTTACTTTTTTTATTGCTTGATTTGAGAGGATAATTTTGGTTTTAATTGCGGATTTAATTGTTTTATTTGCATTAATTCTTTTTTCAATTATTATTTGATCTTTTTCTAGACTGATAATTATACTGCCTTTAATTTTGCAAAATTTATGCTGAACTTCAAAAGGGAGAAAATGTTGATTTTTATGTTTTGAATATTTAAAATCTAAATTAATAATTTCATATTTTTTATTTTCTAGTTTTTGGTTTTCATCATTTAGTAAAACCAATCTAAAATCCAATTTTTCAATAAAAATTTCATTGAAAAATTGGATTTGTTTTTTTTCTTGAGATAAACAAAAGGAAAAATTTGGTATTTTCCCTGTTTTTTTAAAGATTTTTTTAGTTATTTTTCTTATTAGAGAGAACATCTCATCCAACAACTGCAACTAAAATTAGTCCTTTAATTATGTATTTTTGTGATTCGGCAACATTTAAAACAAGTAAACCTTGGTTGATTACCCCGATAATTGATGTACCCAAAATTGTTCCACTAACCGATCCAATCCCACCATAGACTGAAGCCCCACCAGTAAAGACAACAGAGATAACATCAAGAGCAAGATCATCGCCCCGAGATGAAGTCGCGGAAGAATAAGTAGCTGTAAAAATAATCGACGAAAATCCAGCAAGTGCGCCAATGATAATAAAAATTATCATTGTTGTTCTTTTAACATTGACCCCGGATAATAGAGCAGCTTTCCGGTTGCCGCCAATTGCATAAACAGAGCGTCCAAAAGCGGTATTTTGGCTAAGAAAAGTAAATAAAGCCAGCGCGATACCCACATATAAAACATAGTATCTCATCGACTTATCACCGAGAGAGAAAATTATACCACAAGCAAGAAATAAAGAAAAAATAATTACTTGAATTATTAAAAAAATAATAATATTTTGGACTTTAATTCCAAATTTTCTTTTTGTATAATATCCTCAAGTGCGCAGAGCAACAATAATTGCGCCTAAAATTAGTGGTAAGAATAAAGAAAACATTCAAATTGGACCTATTTTTAAATCAGGGATTCCCCCAATTGTTCCCTTAATATAAGTTGAATCAACGGATCCAATTGGAGTCAGTGTTGCCCCATTTGAATAGACAAGTTGGGCGCCTTTAAAAGCAAGAAATCCACCTAAAGTTACAATAAATGCCGGGATATTTCCATAACCAATAAGCCAGCCTTGCATAAATCCGATTATAGCGCCAATCAGAGTTGTTAGAATAAAAGTTAGTCAAATACTTTGACCGGTATTATTATAAATATAAACCGAAAATAGTCCAAGTAGCCCAACTAGCGTACCAACAGATAAATCGATATTTCCGCTAAGGATCACAAGTAGCATTCCCATTGCCAAAATAATAATATAAGAATTATTTTGAAATAAAAGTGTGAATGTATTTGCTTGAAGTAAAGTTCCTTTGGTAATTCCTAAAAATATTACAAAAACTAGAAGGAAAATATATAGCATTGAAAATTTTTTTAGATGATGGAGGCTACTTGAAATATAATTCCCGCTTTTTGTCTCTTTTAGTCAATTTTTAACTGGTTTACTCAAGTCTTTTAAAATTATTTTGACACTATTATAAAATTCCATTACATAACACTCCCAATACTTAGTTGCATAATTTTTTCTTGATTTGCTTCCGAGGTTTTTATCTGACCTTTGATAACCCCTTGCGACATTACAAAAATTCGATCAGTGATTCCTAAGAGTTCTTCAATTTCAGAAGAGATTACAATAATTGCTTTACCTTGTAATGAAAGGTCAAGTAAAATTTTATAAATTTCGTATTTTGAGCCAACATCAATTCCTTTTGTTGGCTCATCAATAATTAATAAGTCAAATTTGGTACTTAAAGCTTTTGCAATGACAACTTTTTGTTGATTTCCTCCAGAAAGTGATTCGACATTATTTGAAATATTTTTTGTTTTAATATTTACATCTTTTTTTTGTTGGTAGGCGTTGATAATTTCTTTGTTTTTATTTAGTATTCCTAATTTTGAAAATAGGTGAAGTGCTGCTGAAGTTATATTATTTTGAATCGAAAAAATTTGGATTAAACCAACATTTTTTCGATCTTCAGAAGCATACATAATTCCAGCTTTGATTGCTTGTTTTGTATTGGTAAATTTTACTTCTTTTCCTTTATAAAATACTTTGCCTTTTGAAGGTTTATTATAATATTGACCAAAAATTGAAAGCATTAATTCGGTTCGGCCTGAGCCGACAAGCCCATAAATTCCGACAATTTCATCTTGTTTTACATCAAGTGAAGCATTTTTGACAACATTATAATTTGCAATACTTGCATGCGGAATAACTATATTTTTGATTTCAAAAATGACTTTCCCGATTTTTCGATTTGGATCCCTGGGAGGGAATTTGGATTTTAAAGGACGACCAACAATGTCCTGAATTAGCCTGTTTTCATCAATTGCTTCTTCATTTTTATTATATTGGGAAATAAATTTCCCATCGCGGATCACGACAATATTATCTGAGACATATTTGACTTCATTCAGTTTATGGGAGACAAAAATCGATGTAATTCCTTGTTTTTTTAAATTTTTCATAATATCAAGCAAGCGAAAAGCATTTTCATCATTAAGCGAAGAAGTTGGTTCGTCTAAAATTAGTAGTTTTGCATTTTTTGAAAGTGCTTTGGCAATTTCAACCATTTGCTGTTTTGCAATCGAAATTGTTCCGGCAATTGTTGTTGGATCCTCATCAAGACCGACCATTTCTAAGTATTTTTTGCATTCAGAGATCATCTTATTTCAGTTAACTTTGCCAAATTTGGTCGGATAGTTTCCGATATACATATTCTCACAAATTGATAAATATGGCGAAATTGATAGTTCTTGATGAATTATTGCAATTCCGACACGTTCGGAGGCTTTTGTATTTGCAAAAGCCATAATTTTATCTTCAAAAATTAGATCACCTTTATATTGCCCAACGGGAATTACTCCTGATAAAATTTTTAGAAGCGTCGATTTTCCTGCACCATTTTCGCCAACTAGACTAGTAACTTCCCCTTTTGGGATTTTAAAACTAACATCAGATAAGGCGGTTACTGGTCCATAAACTTTTTTTATTTTTTTTAGTGATAGAATATTATTTTTTTTCAATTTAATATCCTTCCATAAATAAAAAATTAGCTTTAAATTTTTCAAAATGAATATAAATATGTAAAATTTTAAGCTAATTTTTACTAAATAGTTTTCTTATTAATTAAGAATAAATTTTTTAATTACTTTAATTTTACTTTTAGGCATCAGGATTATCAACATTAGCTTTTGTTACGACTACCGGACTTACTAAAATTGTATTAATAATTTTATTTTGTGATTTATATGTTTTATTATCATATTTAAATGAAATACTTGGTAATTTAGATTTTAGTTCCATCTCAACATCATCTTTGGTTGCTGAATTTTTTTTTGCAATTAAAACACGAAGAACTTCAACAGCAACTTTTCCTAAAACTTTATCAGGTTTATAAATTGTCATATTTTGATCGCCATCTTTGATAAAAGTTTTGGCTTTATCATTATAATCTTGACCAGTGACAAAAATTTTTTTTGTATCAAATCCTTCAAGTTTTAGTTTAGTAATCGCTTGTTCGGCCATTCCATCATTTGGGGCAAGAAATCCTTTAAAGGTAGAAGCAGGTTTTGAACCGATCGCTTTGATTTTATTACCACCTGCTGGATCTTTATTAATTGTTAGAAAAGATTGGATTCTTTGACCAGCAGTTCCATAATTCCACCCTGGGACATAAACAGCATTTTTGCCTTCAGGGGATAAGTCAATAATTTTATTTTTCGAATTTTTCATTAATTCTTTAAGAACTTTCATTGCGCCATTATAAAAATATTGGGAATTATTATCATCTTGTGAACCGGCAATTGTATAAAAGGAAATTGTTTCTTGGGGCATATTGGATTTTAGGTATTCATTCATTTCCTCAATTGATTTAAATGCATCACCCTCTTTTCCTAATAGACCTGCAGCAAGTGAAAGACCTTGTAATTCTCCTACTTTTTCATTATCATAAGAAACATACCAATCATATTTATCAGAACCAGTAATTAGTCGATCATAGGCAACAATTGGAATTCCTTTATCCGCAATTGTATTAACCGCAGTTCCAACCCCACTGCCATTTTCAGGCGCAATAATAAATCCTTTGGGCGCTGGACTTAAATTAGCTTGCTGAGTTAGTCAGTTATTTTGGGCCTCTTGGTTTTTTGTAATTGTTGAAGTTGCTGCTTCTGTTTCATCAATGAAACTAATAATGTCTTTTTGGGCATTAATTCATCTTGGATTATCAGGATCTGTTAGCGCAACACGAATAGAATCATTGCTTACTTTATGTTTTATTGTTTCACTTGTTGGTTTAGAATCTGATCCTTGGAGCGAATCATTTTGACCACAACCAGCAGCGGCAAATGAAATAATTGATACAAGCGAAGTTGCATAAATAGCTGATGAGTATAAGAATTTTTTTTTAAGAAGTTTTTCCATTTTGTTCCCTTTCAAATCAATTCAATTATATAACTAAATTATACTATAAAAATGAATTTTTTCCAAAAAATGAATTTTTCTTAAAAAAAGAAACAATAATTACTTTTTTTAATAGTAAATTATAAAAATTGTAATAAAATTAGAAATAATTTTTAAATTTTTTTCTAAATAGTACGATAATTTTTATGCCAATAACTGTTATTCCGCTTTTTAGTTTAACACTTTTTAAAATTTTTGGTTCAACTAAAGGAAGAAATTTTGTCATTTTTAATTTGTTTTTTATTTAAAATATACCAAAATTTATCTAGGTTTTTAAATTTCGTGAAAATAAAAAAGTTTCTTAGAAAAGCTTAAAAATTCCATTATTTTTTAAGAAAATTTGTAAAAAAAATTATAAAATTATATCAGATTTTATAATTTTTTGAAAGGGAAAAAATGACATACCAAGAATATCTTCAAGCACGACTTGAACAGCAAAACGAGGTTAAAAGTTTGCGTTCAGTATTAATTATTGATGGGGCCGATGAGCGAGCAATCGCAGCAGCAAAATTGCTTAAAAAGAAAAATTTAGTAAAACCGATTTTGTTAGTAGATGAGACAATTCCAAATCTTGAAATTGATCAATATGTTATTGATTATCGTGAAAAGTTAGAATTTATTAACGAATTTGTTAAATTACGCAAAGGCAAAGAAACACTTGAATCAGCAGAAATGCAATTTGAATCTAATGCTTTTTATGGGACAATGTTACTAAGAAAACAAAAAATTGATGCTGTTGTTGGTGGGCTTAATTATCCAACAGCTGAAATTTTACGAGCGGCTTTTAAAATTATTGGGCCTAAACCAGATATTAAAACAATTTCATCAGTGATGGTTGTGCATAAAAATGAGAGCAAATATTTATTTAGTGATATTTCTGTTAATATCAGCCCAAATGAGAATCAACTTGTTGATATTGCCAAAAATGCTCTTGATTTTGCGCTCCAATTAGGTTTTGAACCTAAACCAGCCTTTCTTTCTTTTTCAACAAAAGGGTCAGCAAAATCAGCGCAATCTGAAATTGTTGCAAAAGCAACGCAAATATTTAACGCAAAATCGCCAATCGAAGCTTATGGCGAAATTCAATTGGATGCTGCTCTTGATGTTCAAGTTAGGCGACAAAAATATGGTGAGAATAACGGAAAAAATGCTAATATTTTAATTTTTCCAAATCTTGATGCCGGAAATATTGGCTATAAAATTGCCCAAAGACTCGGAGGATTTGGAGCGATTGGACCAATAATCACCGGAATTAATGCACCAATTAATGACTTATCTCGTGGCGCTACAGTTGAAGATGTTTTTAATACAATTTTAATTACCGCTCTTCAAGTTGAAAAGGATTAATAGTGAACCCAAAAATTTTAGTAATTAATGCCGGCTCTTCGTCAATTAAATGACAAATTTTTAACAAAAAAAATCTTGACTTAATTGGGGTTGGACTAATTGAGCGAATAGGACTTGAAAATGGGCAAATAAAAATGAATTTTCTTAAAAAAGACTATAAATTCAGTGATAATTTTACCAATCATACCGAAGCGCTTGAAAGCCAAATTGCAATTTGAAAAGAAAATAAAATAGTAGAAAACCTTGATGAATTTGAGTTAGTTGGCTTTCGCATTGTTCATGGTGGAGCGAGTTTTAGTTCTCCTGCAAAGTTAGATGATCGCGCAATTTCCAAAATTCAAGAGGCAGCCAAATTTGCGCCATTACATAATCCAGGCGCACTTGCCACAATCAAAGCAATAAAAAAATTACTACCATTAGCAAAATTAGGCGCAAGTTTTGATACCGCTTTTCATGCAACAATTCCAAAAGTAAATTATACATATGCGATTAACGACGAAATTGCTAATAAATACGGAATCAGAAAATACGGGTTTCACGGTATTTCGCATAAATTTATTAGTATGAAAGTAGAAGAAATTTACCAATCTCAGAAGGTAAATTTTGTTAACATGCATATCGGAAACGGAATTTCCCTTTGCGCAATCAAAGATTCAAAATCCATCGATACTTCAATGGGAATGACACCACTTGCAGGAGTTGCAATGGGAACTCGTAGTGGCGATATCGATCCCTCAATTATACCATATTTAGCAAATGAGGCAAATTTTTCCTTTAATGAAATTGAGCAGTTGTTGAATAAAAATTCGGGACTTTTAGGTTTATCAAAAATATCATCTGATCTTCGTGATGTAATTAAGGCGAAGAATAATCATAATGAAAATGCAAGCTTTGCCCTGGAAGTTTATGTTCAAAAAATTGTTGATTATCTAGTAAATTATATAAATAAAGTGGGGAAAAACATAAGAGCACTAGTTTTTACAGGTGGTGTTGGCGAAAATTCAGCACTAATTCGCTCGCTAGTTATTGAAAAGGTGCAACTTCCAAAGTTAAATTTAGTAATTGACAAAGCCAAAAATGCAAAATCGATAAGCGAATTTAAAGAAATTGAGAAAATTTCAGCTCCTGAATCAGATCTTGATATTTTTGTAATTAAAACAAATGAAGAACTTTTAATTGCCAAAAACGCAATTAAAGTTTGAGAAAACTAGTAAAAATTCTTAGAGAAATTCTTTTCAAAATATGTACGGCATTTAAAAAAATGCTATGAATTTATAGTGTTTCTTAAATTTTCTTTATTTTTTTGTTTTAGAGAAATTCTTTAAAAAGCTGTAGATTTTCTGTTTTTGAATGCGAACCTTTTTAGACTTTTATAATATATATAAAAAATCGGGGTATAATAAAATATTTATCGACTTTTTTGATGATTTATAAAACTAAATTTTTGAGATTTATTCCATTTTTTTTAATTTTGCAACTGCAGCGCGAGCCGCTTCTCAAATAATTTCGCTATAAGTTGGGTGTGGGTGAATCGCAGATGCAAGTTCATAAACTGTCACTTCATTATTCATTGAGATAACAATTTCGGATATTAAATCGGTTGCAACCGGCCCGATAATGTGAGCGCCGATTATTTCGCCGTATTTTTTATCAACGACTAATTTGGCAAATCCATAGGCATTTCCTGAGGCAATTGCTTTTCCGATATGCCCAAAACTTGCTTTTCCGATAACAAAATCATATCCTTCTTGTTTTGCTTGCTCTTCAGTTAGGCCGACAACAGCAATTTCAGGGTGAGTATAAACACAGGCTGGCACAGTTTTGTCTATATATTTTTCAGTTTTTCCTAAAATCGCGCCAACAGCAACAACCGCATGACGGTAAGCGACATGAGCTAACATTGCTTTTGCTGAAAGATCACCAATTGCATAAACTCCATCAATATTTGTTCGACATTGATCATCGACAATCACACTTTCACGACTATCAACTTCAATTCCAATATCACTAAGTCCAGCAGAATTTGCTTGCCTTCCGATACTTACAAGAACTTTATCACCACTAATTGATTCAGTTTTACCTTCAAATTCATAGATAATTTGCTCGTTTTCAAAACGAAGGATGTTAGTGTTTGTAAGAATTTTAACGCCTTTATCAGTTAAGCTTTTAGTAATTATTTGCGAGATTTCAGCATCTAAATTTGTTAGTAGTCTTGCTAAATTTTGTAAAATTGTTACCTTAATTCCGGCGGCTGAAAAAATTTGCGCAAATTCAACACCGATAACCCCTCCACCAATAATTATAATTGAATTGATTTTTTCATAAAGATTGATAGCTTCTTTTGAGGTTAAAATTTTACCAGATTTATAACCTTGATCAAAACCAGGAAGATTCAATTTGCGATCAGTTGAACCAGTTGCAAGAATTATATTCTTTCCACGATAAACTTTGCCATCCACGCTAATTTCGTGTGTGCCAACAAATTGGGCTTCGCCAAAAATACTTGTTGCTTTAGCCGATTTGACAATCGCTTTTACTCCACCAACTAATTTGTTAACAACTTCAGTTTTACGTTGGTGCATTTTTTCTCAGGAAATTTTTAAATCTGAATTTCCACTAAGCCCAAAATCACTAAATTGTTCAATATATTCAAAAACTTCAGCAGTTTTAAGCATTGCTTTTGTTGGAATACATCCAACATTTAAACAAACCCCACCTCAAAATTCTTTTTCAACAATTAAAGTAGAAAGTCCGCTATTTCCGGCTTCAGCCGCTGCCAGATACCCTCCTGGGCCTGAACCGATTACAATAACATCAAATTCTTTATCGACTTTTCCTTGATAAATTTTACTAGAAGTTATTGGTTTTAAAGGATTTTTCTCGAATTTTTTTTCTTTTTCTCTTTCTTCTGTTTTTGCCTTAGATTTTTTTTGACCAAAATCAAAACTTAAAAGGGTGTCACTAACTTTAACTTCACCAACAACACTTGCTCCTCCGGCTTTTTTTTCGTCATTTTGATCTTTTGGCTCTTCAGTTTCTGCTTCTATTCTAGATCCATCGTCAATATGATAAATTTCTTGACCAACATGGATTGTATCACCTTCGGTCATTAAAACTTTGACAATTTTTCCAGTTTTTGGCGAAGGAATATCCGCTGTTATTTTGTCAGTTTCAACTGAAAAAAGCGAATCTCCTTCATTAACTTGATCGCCTTCTTTTTTATAAATTTGGGCAACAATACCTTCATGAAGCCCTTCACCGATATCAGCAAATTTAAATTTATACATTATAAAATTCCTAAAATTTCTGGTTTTTCTAATAATTCTTTAACTCTGGCGGCAAAACGTCCAATTGTTGCTCCATCGATTCAACGGTGATCCGCAGCAACTGTTAGATGCATAATTTTTGCCGCAACAATTTGCCCGTCTTTGACTTCAGCAGAATCAATAATTGCGCCAACACCTGCAATTGCAAGTTCAGGATAATTTATAACTGGCACACCATAAAGCGAACCAACTGATCCATAATTTGTTATAGTAAATGAACCGCCTTGCATTTCACTTGGTTTAATTTTACGTTCGCGAGCTGCTTTTGCAAGTCGAATAATCTCTTTGGCAATTTCAACAATTGAAAGATTTTGTGCATCTTTAATTACGGGTACCATAAGTCCAGCTTCAGTATCAACGGCTAGTCCTAAATTTAGAGTTTCAGGATAGACAATTTCATTTGAGGTTTCGTCATATTTGGCTGCCATAATTGGAAATTCTGTAAGAGCAATTAAAATTGCTTTTGCAATAAAAGCTAAGAAAGTTAATTTTACGCCCGCAGCTTTTTGAACAGATTCTAAAACTGATTTACGAAGTTTTCAAAGATCACTAACATCAATTTGGTTAACGAGATTGACATATGCAACTGAATTTCATGAATTTGTCATCGCTCTTGCAATTGCTTTACGAATTAGAGCAATTTTTTCGCGTTTTGCCTCTAATTTATTAGAAGCAAAAACCACGGGATTTATAACTTTTTCAGTCTGCGCTGCTGAAGTTTCAATTTTTGGAGTAGTAGTTTGTGCTGATTTTAATGAATTAATATAGTTTTCAACATCGGCAGATTCAATTTTTCGACTTTCAATTTTTAGATCAGCAAGATTAATATTGGCTTGTTTTGCAATTGCTCTTGCTTTGGGAGTGGCTAAAATTTTTTGCATATTATAATTACCTAGTTTAATGTTTTATTTTTTAGGGAAAAAAATGATTTATATTCAAAAAAATATAACACATAAATTATATATTTAAAATAAATAAAAAAAGAAAAAAAACGTAAAAAAATTTAATTAAAAAAAAGAAAAAACCCAAAACTTTTAACCATTTTTTTAAACTGACAACTTAGTTTTCGCATTATACCAGAAAAAATAAGGTTTTACTAATTTTGTACTAGTTTTCCAGTTTTAAAATTTAAAATTAAAAAAATGTGTGATTTATACACTTTTTTATATTTTGCAATTAAAGTTTTTCCCAAAAATTATTTTAATAATTTTAGATTTATTATTTATTATTTCAAAGTTTAACTTGCAAAATTATCACACAAAAGCAAGGATAATTATTTTTTTAGTTACATAAATTCGTATTATTTTTTCTAAATATTTAATTTTTTTACTATTTTACTATCTAAACAAAATTTTGCGAGTATATTTTATACAAATTTTTTGATTATAAATTTTTTTGAAATAAAAAAAACTTAAACATATTATTATTTTTTATATTTTCATATAAAATGAAGAAAAACCCAAACAGAATTTTTCAAATTTTTATAACATAATTTAGAGGTTTTAAAAGTTAATGCTAAAATTTTGGCCTATTTACTACTAGTTGAATTTTTTACTTCGAGTTCACGCTCGGCAAATTTGCCTTGACTGCGTTTTCTTTTTTCTGGGTTTGCATTTTCTTGGTAGTATTTTATTAGTTCTTGTTTAATCTCTTCAGAGTCAACAACAATTTTGGCAAATGGATAACCACGATTTGTTGCTTCAACAAAGGCTTTTAATTGTTTTTTTGCATCCTCAGAAGGAGTTCCCGTTAAATTAAAGACAACGTTTTGTTGACTTTGGCCATTTTCTCTAAAGTAAATTACCGCTGCTGGGGGAACAAAAGGATCTTGAATTCCACTTAATCTTTCTGTATATTGAGCGCCTTCAAAATCAGAAACTGAAGCTGAAAATGATTTATTAGTTTGCGAATTTGCTAAGTTTTGCGTTGAATTTTGATCTATGCCAAAATAAAGGTAGACAAATTTTAACTTTTTAAAACCATGATAATCTTCTTGGGCATATTTATCTTCTTTTCAATTTTGCAGATTTTCGTTAAAAAGGTTGTCAATTTCATCAAATTTAAGATTTTTAATTGTTTTGATATTAGTATCGGAAAAATCAAGATTTGTAGGATAACCACCTTTCCCACCGTAGCGTCCTTGGAACGGCCTTTCATAGATTTTCGACCCAAAAGCAATCCTTAAACCTTCGGTTATTGTTTGCTCTGAATCGTTTTTGTCCCACCTGAGCGTGTCAAAAATAATTGATCCCGGAATTTTTTCATCTGGCGTATTTTTATGATAACTTGCCGGATTATTATAATCAAAACTTATATAATCAACATCAGCAACAGCATTCGGGTTAATCGCTCAATAATCATCGATTGGTTTTGTATTTGAATATAGTTCAAGTTCTTTTAATTTTTTGCCCCGAAGTGTATAAAGGCCGTTAATTGCTTTTTGGTCATCTAAAAACAAAGTAAGTTTTTGGACATTTTCTGGAAGAGCTGCAAGAATCTGCGAAATATTTTGGCCTTGTTTTGTTGAGCCAACATTTTTAAGGACAACAGCATCAATTTTTTTACCTGCTGTTTTTTTTAGAAATTCCTGAAATTTATTAAAGGCATTTTCATCATTTGCATCAAGGGAAACAGCTTTAATTTCTGATTTTGAAGATTTGTTTGGATTTTGATCATTTGGGGTATATTTATAAATTTTAATTGAATCAGAGTTTTGATTAGGCCCTAGAATTTCGTTAATTTCACTTTGGAATTCTTGACTAATATCACTTTTGGTTCAACCTTCAAATTCTTGATTAGCGATTCCAAAAGGACTTCTTGGGGTTCATCCTGGTGTATTAAGAACGCGTCGCTCATTTCGTTTCCGATAAGTTCCATTTTTTCCAATCACAGGATTATCATCAGGATTTACAAAATTTCAGATATGATGGTTTTCTTTTGAAACAGTCATACCTCGTTCGATTAATTTAAGATCTGATGCGCTAAATTGTGGGCCACGGATCTGATCTTCTTTTAAAATTTGTAGATAATCTTGTTCGCGTTTTTTATAATTGTTTTCAACTCAAATTTGGTATCTTACTGACTCTTCAAAACTCTCTTTTGAAATTTTTCCCTTATAAAAAATATCATAATCTTCTCTTATTTGTCGTTCGTATTCGGCAATTTTCTCATCATGTTTGCGGATATTTGTCTCTGTTATGGTAATTTGATTTTTAATTGCAATTTTTCAATTTGCTTTTGCTGATTCAATTTGGCCAAAAGACGGGGTTAGTTTCGTTTTTGTTGTAATTTCTGGTTGTTTTTCAATATTTTGAGGTTCGCTATAAGAATAAGAAGGAGAAACTACTTTTTTAATCGGTTCTGCCGGGATTGGGACTGGAACAGGCGTTTCAATTGGGGCCTCGGGTTCTTCGATTATTTCAACTTTTGGCTCGATTTTTTCTACGGGCTTAGAAATTATAATTTCTTTTTCAACTTTTGGCTCGATTTTTTCTACGGGCTTAGAAATTATAATTTCTTTTTCAACTTTTGGGATTGGGATTTCAGGAATTGTTTTTTTTTTTTTTTTTTTAGTTCGGCTTCTTTTAAAGGGATAGGGATAAATTTTGCGTTTGTCACCGGTGAAAACCCGGTTTGATTTGGGCGATTTTTGGCAATTGTTGATGGGCTTGCTTGAGAATAGGTAATTAGCAAAGGACTTGAATAATAATGATTATACAAGTTTTCACTAATCGAAAAAGAAATCCCAAGCGCAAAAAAAGCGGCACTACCGCCAACAATCATTTTTTTACGTTTTGAAAGATATAAAACCATAAGCGCCCTCTAATCTAATATTAATAAAAAAGTCAAAAATAAGAGAGGAAATTAATTAAAAAACTTTCCAATTTTTGTTAATGATAATTATATCTTAAAATTCTAAATATCCAAATAAGAAACTAAAAATTTTTTGGAAAATTTTGTTATTTTTTTAAAAAATGGTATAATATTTTTCAGGTAAAAACCATGCAAACAAAAATTACTTTTAAAAATAAGGCGAAGAAAAACATTACTTGCAAACGTAATGGCATTTTTTTCCTTTGTTTTACATAGTAGTTTTTGACTTTATTTAATAAAATTAACAATCTTAAAATCAAAAACTACTATTGTAAAAAATAGTAGTTTTTGATTTTATTAAAATTAAAAAAAATTATTATAAAAAAGGGGGTAAAGTGAAAAAAATATTTGTTGGTTCAGTTTTAAGCATTTTTTCGGGAATTAGTTTTTTATCTTGCGCGATTCAGCCTGCCTGAGAGCGGCAGGAGTTTAATACTAACATTAATGCACCAACTTCCTCACCTGGCGCTTTTAAGGTTTTTTCAAACACTTTTACATCACCTTCAAGACTTGATGATTATTTAACTAACTCTTATTTGATTCAAACAGTCTATGAAAACGCGCTTAAAATTACCAAAAATGGAATTTTAAAAGAAAATAAAGACAAATTAGATAAAACTTATAATTATGAAATTAGCCAACCAAGTTATAGTTGAAATGCTTTTGTTAATGCCAAAGCAATTTTAGTTACCAAAAATGACGGTAAAGAAGAGCTTTTTGATAGCGATGCTCACGAAAAAGGTTATTTAAAACAAGGCGAGAAAACTAATCTATTGGTTATAAAACTAAAATCTGAGCAGAAAAATTCAATTAATTCAGAATTTTTCGCCCAAGCACTTGAGAATGCTAAAAAAGTCCAAATTTTCCTAAAAAATAATATTAATTGAGTTAATTATCAAGGACTCCCGACGGGATTTTATCTAAAACCGCGCGATTATTTTTACGGTTTTCGTACTCAGAGGCTCTCAGAACAAAAATACCGCGTTCGTTTTGGAGGCGGTTTTGAAATTGACAAAATTGCTCAAGAAAAAATTCCTAATTTTGATCCAAAATCAGATTATTTTGTTAATACAATTGGTAATTTTTATCTCCTTGAACTTTTTGGCCTTGACCCTCTTGATTTTGATAATGAAGCAAAATATATTCAAGAATATAAAGGTTCTTTAGCTGACTTTAAAGGAAAAAAAGCATTAAGTTTTCAAAAAGGAGTAACAAAAGAGAAAGTTTTTTTCAACAATTTTTTTGAAAAAATTATTCTTACGGGGATGTTACGTCCTGTTCCTGCTGATTTTATCGATAAAAGAAATAAGGAAATTACAAAAAAACAGAAGGAAGATGGGAAATTAGTTGGACGCTTTGGTGAAAGTGGTGATGCTCTTCGATTTGGCGCTTATTGGTATGGTGAGGATTTTAAAAAAGATTTATTATATAATTCGCCTTATACCCAAACAGTTTTTAACCAACAAAAACGAACATGGAAAATAAATGAATACTATCCGCGCACTAATTGAAAAGAAAATTTGCCATATACTTTTAAAAAGATAAACTGGCTTTATTCAAAATATGCAAGCCCATCAGCATTTAAAAATTCCCAATTTAATTCTTATCGCGAACAGACAATTATGGGTGTTAGTTTTGATTCCCTTAGCGAATCACAAAAAAACCTTGTCGCTAGCAATCAAAAAAAATATGGCTGAAATCTTAATCGTCAAGAGACAAAAAACAGCTTGCATAAATGATACTATTCAGTTCTTGTGCCTGGCTCATTAAAACAAAAATTTCGTCCGGAAACGGGGGTTAGTTTTGATGAAAAATACTATGGATTTAACGATAATTTTGCCAAATTAAACTATGGGGTTTCCTTACAGGATATTGCAGTTGGAAAGGCAAAAATTATTGATAATTTGATTTCAGGCCCTAGTCTTGAATTTCGCCAGATAATCGCAAATGCCTATAATTTGTATACAACCGCGCAAACAATGCAAAGTCAATCACTTGCTTGATATAATTTTGTTGCTCCTGATAATAAAATTAGCTCAAAACCAAATTCAAAAACACCACGTGATTTTTATAAATTTGCAAATACAATTAAATTAGTGGATTCTCAAGGAAAAATTTATTATGAAAAAGATGCAGAATCCGAAAAGCAACAAAATTTTGCGAATGTAAATGATGCAAAAAAACAGTTCCAAGCACCAAATTTTGCCCTTCTTAAAGATAGAATGAAAAAATTACTGGATAAATTTTGGCAAGATAATAAACTCACAAAAGATGAAAAAGTTGAATGAACTAGTCATAGTTTCTATACAAACACTCCAGATCAGGTAATTAGTGCGATAAATAATGCCGCTGATGCAATTGAAAGTTTAGATCCAAGACTAAAAATTAACAGAATCTGGCCAATTACTGACCTTGCAAGAAGAACAAATTACCTTTATACGCGAACTGGCGGTCTTGACTATGGTGGTTGAAATTATGATTATAACGGAATTGGCACTGTCTTTGATGGTAAAATTCAAAAAAATGGTGTTGGCTATGCGATTTTATCAGCAATTTATGCAAAAGGTGCAAACTCGGAAATTGCCAAATCTTATCCTCATGTTTTTAAATATGCACTTGAAACGAAGAAATATTTTGATAAATTTGCCAAAAAAGGTTATATTCGTAAATTTGAAGACTGAAAAGATGCTACAAATTCCCCAGATTATGGCGCCGATGATCAACATTTAGCTCCTGATTTAATTAATTTTATTATTGGTAGCGTAGTTGAAAATGAAGATCCGCAAAACCCGGGGAAAAAAATCAAAACCTGGAAAAGTTTTGTCGATGTTCTAAACGAGCAAAAACTTGAAAATCAAGAAGAAATTATTTTTGATTTTCTAGCTGAATCAGCAGTTTTTAATTTGATTTTCCAAGAAGATAATAGCGATCAGGAGCTAATTTTGCTATCTTCTGAACTTAGTTCACTTTTAGGTTTTGGACTAAATGACCTTCTTAGCGTTTCTTCTTCAACACCATATGCATTTCTTCAAAACCCCAATATTGAAAGTCCGCAAGCTAGTGATACTTATGATGAATATGTCCCACCTGATATGATTTTTATAAAACCACTAAGGGAAAAACTCAAAAAAAATCAGGAAAAAGGAGAAAAATAATGGTGTTAAGATACTTTTTTAAACGGGTTTTTTTAGCATTTCTGACTTTTTTGGCAATTTATATAATTGTCTTTATTTTACTAGCTAGTTTTTCACCTGATCCATTTAGTGATTTATTAGAATCTAGCTCAAAAGGTGTTGATCAAGCAAAAAAACTCGCTGATTTACGTGCTAAATATTATTTTGATAAACCGGCAATTATCCGTCTTGCATATTATACCGCTGATATTTTTCAAGGTAATTTTGGAACTATTTATAAAACCGGTCAAGATGGCGAAATTCCCAATTTATTTTTTGGGCCTTTACGTTATACAATTCTTGTTTCCCTTCCTTCTTTTTTTATTAGTGCGCTAATTGGGATAATACTTGGAACAATCGCTGCATATCGCCGTGGGCGCTTAGAAGATGCAGCGATTACCGGAATTTCTACTTTTTTTGTGGCGGTTCCTTCGTTTGTGCTTGCGCCTTTTGTTGTATTAATTGCAATTAAAATTGGTCTTCCTTTTGAATTCAAAGATGCAACAACTTATGGATTTTGAACATCATTTGCCTCGCTGATTCCGCCAATTTTTGTATTTAGTATTACTTCAATTGCCGGTTATGTTTTTCTTGTCAGAAACCAAATTGTGAGTGTTTTATCATCAGAATATATTCTTATTGCCAAAGCAAAAGGGCTTTCAAAATCTGATATTTTTTTTAAATATGTCCTTAAAAACGCTTCAATTCCGCTTGTTCGCTCACTGATTTTTTCTTATATAATTTTATTATCAGGTTCAATTGTCTTAGAACAATTTTTCCGTATTCCTGGTTCTTCATCAATTTTAGTTACAGCTGCTTTTGAAGGCGAGGTTAATATTTCAATGTTTTCAATTATTTTTTTTACCTCGCTTTCATTAATTGTCGATATTATTGGTGATTTATCCTATGTTTTTATGGATCCAAGAATCAGTTTTGGTCAGGATATACCAACAAATTACTGAAACAAAATCAAAAACTGAAAATTGCGCAATTATCCAAAAAAGGGAGATGAAAATGTTGGATCCAAAAGAGTTTAATCAAAAATATAATCTGCGAAAAGAGCAAATTAGTCTATTAAAACCGGCAAGTTTTCAAGAAAAAAACTACCAGGCAATGGGAAAAACCGTTGAATTTTGAAAAGATGCAATCCAAAAATTTTTCAAATCGCCAATTTCACTTATCTCAACAATTTTATTTATAATTATTTTACTAATTGCAATTTTTACAATCATTTTTAGCCCTTATGAGGCAACAAAACCAATTTCTAATGCCGATCCTTCACTTGTCTATGAACAACTTCCAAGTAGTTTGGGGGCTATTAAAACTACAGTTTCATCTGATATTCTTGACAAAATTAGGGCAATTGAAGTTGATCATAATGTCAAACTAATTCAAGGTGAGACAGTTGAATTATTTCCAAATCGTTGAGAAATTCGGATAAATCCTTATGAAATTATGAGTGTATTAGAAAATGGGAAGAAAATTATTGCCCTTGTTGGCACAGACCAATACGGCCGTGATATTTGACTGCGAACTTGACAAGGAACTTTGCATGCGCTTGCAATTTCGCTAATAATTGCGCTGATTCAATTTTTAATTGGGATTGTTTTAGGCACTTATTTAGGTTTTCATATTGGCACTTGAATTGATAATATTGTTTTGCGAATTATCGACATTTTTGGATCAATTCCTTGAATTATAATTTTTATCATTTTTATTGCAATTTGGGGGCCTTATACAATTACAATTATTATTCTCCTTTCGCTAACTGGCTGAACAATGCCAACATATCAGGCAAGATTGTATACAATTATGGTAAAAGATGAAGAATATGTCTATGCTGCAAAAGTGATTGGCGCTTCAAAATTACGCCAAATTTACTGTCATATTCTGCCAAATATTTTTGGTAAACTACTTTCAATATTTGTTGCAAGTATTTTTGGATCAATTACAACAATTGCCTCACTGGCTTTTTTAGGATTTTTAAAAGAAGCGCCAGATTCTAGCGCTAATTTAGGGTTAATTATTAATTCATCCGTTTCACTTGCAGATAAAAATCCAATGGCACTTTTACTTCCTTCAATAATTTTGGTAATTCTTGCAGTTACAAGTCGCTTTATTGCAAACGGAATTCATGATGCACTTGACCCACGTATAGGAGGCAGAAAATAATGGAAAATTATAAAAAAAAGAAGATTTTGGATGTAAAAGGTCTTCATATTAGTTTCAAAATTGGGAAACAAGAATATCTTGAAATTATCAGAGGGATTGATTTAAGTGTTTATTCAGGGCAAATAGTTGCCTTTGTTGGCGAGTCTGGGTCTGGTAAATCTGTTTGTTCAAAAGCGCTTTTAGGAATTAATAATTTTGCCAAAACAAGCGCAGATAAAATGGTAATTGACGGAATTGATGTTAAAAATTTTAAAAAGGACTATCAATGACAGCAAATTCGCGGTCATAAAATTGGTTATATTCCGCAAGACCCACTTGTTGCATTAAACCCGACAAGAACAATTGGTAAACAATTATTAGATGGAATTAAAAATGATCCTCGATTTAAAACTAAAAAAGAAAAAAGGGAATTTTTAATTAGTTTACTTGAATCTTTTGGTTTTGAAAATGCAAAAAACCGTTTTGATTCTTATCCCCATACTTTATCTGGCGGCCAAAAACAGCGAGTTGTAATTGCGATGGTAATCGCTGCGCAACCTGCAATTATCATTGCTGATGAGCCAACAACAGCACTTGATCCGACTGTACAATCTTCAGTTTTAGCACTTTTAGATGAAATTAGACACAAATACAAAATTGCAATTATTTTTATCTCGCACAATATTTCAATTGTTGCGAAATTTTGTGATTATATTTATGTTATTTATGCAGGTAGAGTTGTTGAAAAAGGAACGCGGCATGATATTTTTAAAGACCCGCGCCATCCTTATACATGAGCTTTAATCTCAGCAATTCCTGAAGGAACCAAAAATAAGGAACTATATACAATTAGTGGTTCTCCTCCAGATCTTAGAAATTTAGTTACCGGCGATCCTTTCGCACCACGGAATGAATTTGCTCTTGGGCTTGATTTTGAAAAAGAACCACCACTGATTCCAATCTCTGATACTCATGCTGCTGCAACTTGATTATTACATCCTAATGCCCCAAAAGTTGAGCTAAATCAAGAGCTAAAAACGAGAATTAATTCATTTAAAGAAGTGTTATAATGGAAATTGCTTTACAAACGAAAAAATTAGAAAAATATTTTACTAACAAATTTGGTACTATCAAGGCCGTGGATAGAATCGATATTTTATTAAAAAAAGGCCAGGTTTTAGGAATTATTGGTGAGTCTGGCTCAGGAAAAACTTCAATTGGCCGTTGCCTTGTTAGGTTATATGAAAATTTTGGCGGGCAAGTTTTGCTCTTAAATGAGGTGATATCCGGAAAAAAACTTACAAAAAAACAGAATCTTTTTTTGCGCAAAAATATGCAAATGATTTTCCAAGACCCTTTTTCTTCATTTAACAAACAAAAAAATATTTACGCAATTTTGAAAGAAACGCTTGTAATTAATGGAATTATTAAAGCAAAAATCGACGATATTTTCGCTGATTGAAAAGAGGTAATTTTTCACTTTGAGCGAACACTTGAGAGAAAATATCTTGAAATTGAACTTGAAATTTTGGAAAAAAGAAATTTGCAATTTCAAGAATTTATTATTTTTTGGGATGACCAGATAGCTAAAATTAAAACTGAAATATCGCAATTTTCAGTTGAAAATTTTAATCACGATAATATTTTTGAATTTTTTAGTAAATATTTACTTTATTTTGAAAAAAAACAAAAACTTTTTGCAAGTTCATATAATTTAGCTTATGAAAATGTAGCTAAATTATATGATTATTTTTATGAGGTTCAGAAAATCTATCGGAAAAAAGAACAAGCTAAAATTGAATTTGAATACCGTGCTGCTAAAAAAGAACTTGATGATCTTGTAGCAAAAATAAAAAAAGAAAAAGCTTTTTTTATAAAAACTTTGAATGAAACTGGACTTAATCTAAAAAAAGAGTCCCAAGAAGCGGAAAAAAAATTTATAAACCAAAACAATTTAGTTTTGTCTTATATTTCCGAATTTAATTATGAATATAAAATTGCCAAAAATAAGGCGTTAGCATCTTGCGACCTTGAAAATTATTCATTTTTTAAAAAACAGGCAATAATTAATCAAGAAATTGCCAAGTTTTTAAATAATAGAAATCCTTTTTTGTTCCAGAAAAACCTTTTTTCATTTCTAGAAATAAGAGAAATTGAAAAATTGGCTGAAATAATGGTTAATTTCAAAAAAATTCAAACAGAAAAGTATAAAAAATTGACTTTTGATAAAAAAAATGAAAAAAATTATATTACCACAAGTCAATTTAAATTTCAAATTCGTGCCGAACTTTTCACACTTAATATTGCCGAACTTTTAGAAGTTGCAAAAAGCAAAAAAAAAGTTTTTGAAAAAAAAGTCAATTTTAAAACAAAATTTCTCGAATTTAAATATAAATATGCCTACAATAAAAAAAGAGGTTCTTCAGACAGCGAAAATCAGCAAAAAATGCAAGAATTAGAAGAAAAATTCCGCGAAAAAAAACTGATTTATGATAAAATAAAAAGCAATTTTATCGAAGAATATAACTGATGAAAAAACAAGCAAAAACAAAAAATTGAATTAGAAACGGGAAAATATCAAAAACTGCTTGCAAAAATTAGCTCGTATAATAAAACAATTAACCAATTTCACCAAGATTTTATTTCAAAACTTGCTCACAAACACGAATTTAGGATTCAAATCAACCTTTTAAAAAGCCGTTTTTTGGAAAAAATAGCGGTTATTAATTCTTTGGAAATTGAAAAACACAATCTTATGCGTGTTTATAAAAATATTCAGCTTTTTTATGGAATGAAAAAATTACCATTGTTTTTCCTTTTAAAAAAATCAATTCGCAAATTTGTCTTAAGCGAATTGATCTATGAAGCACTTGAAAATGTAGGGCTTTTACGTTCATTTGCCTACCGCTATCCTCATGAGTTTTCCGGCGGTCAAAGACAAAGAATAGCGATTGCACGGGCTTTAATTGTTGAACCCAAAGTTATTATTGCAGATGAACCAATTGCATCTCTTGATATTTCAATCCAAGCGCAAATTATTAATTTACTTAAAAAATTAGTAAAAGCAAAAAATCTGTCATTAATTTTTATCGCCCATGATTTATCAGTTGTTGAATATATTGCTGATGAGGTTTTAATTATGCATGCGGGAAAAATTGTTGAAAAGGGTGAAACAAGCGCAATTTTTCAAAATCCAATCCATCCTTATACAATTAATTTGTTAAATTCAGTCCCAAAAATTTCTAATGCACATATCCCTTTTGCCCCAATTTTGTTTAATAATAAGTATTTAGAAGAGCAAAAATATCCTAATATTATTGAAGAATTTAAAATTAGTCAAAATCATTTTGTCTATGGAACTAAAGCTCAGTTAGAAACTTGAGTTATAAAAGATTAATTGTTAAAACTTGATCAAGGTGAATTTTAAAGAAAATAACAATAAGCAAAAAAGAAAATTTTCTATATATTTTTAAGTTTTTGTTTAATTTTTAATAAAATAATTTATAATTTTTATAATGAGAAAGGAATTTCAGTGAAAAGAAAATATTTATCATTTGCCGCTGCTGGTTCTTTGATTATCCAAATACCCTTACTTTTATCTATAAATTGTACAGGAGCAGCTACTTCTGATTTATTAGGTTATGACCCTAGTACAAAACAGTTAATTTTTAAAGTAAAAAATGGAAAAAATTTTCCGGCTGACATAAAATTTAAATCAGTTATTGTTGATAGTTTTAGATTAAATCTAAGAGAGCAAAAATACGATAGCGCAAATGCTCAATTTGATATCAAAGTTAAATTACAAGAAAATAAAACCTACGAAATTAAAGGGCTAGTCTACGATGAGAATAACTCAGAAAAAGAGTGATTATTTGAAAAGCCATTATCCTACAAAGTAAATCAAGCCGATCTTGCTGATGATACTTCTATACCTCCAAACCCGAAATTACCAGAATTAGATGATATCAATAATATTGAATTACTTACTGTCGATCTTGATCAGGCGCAAAAAATTACTGACAAAGAAAAAACAGTTCTGGAAGCTTCAGGGGAGAAAAGCCCTTATTTAGATTTATTAGTTCAGCCAGGAGAAAAAAACCTTAAAGATTTTGTTCCTTTTAAAATAAAATGAAAAGAAAAAGAATATATACTAAAACAAGGCGAAGATGCAAAATTAGCTGATATAAACCAAGAAGCTTATAATAAAATTACACTTGTTTATCAAAAAGATAATCAAGAAATCAATTTAGATTTATACTTAACTAGATCTAAGCATCCGAAATTTTTTAATCTTGGGAAAATCGAGCGATTTTCTACTAGTGCTAAAAATATTCTAAATTATCTATCAAATTTAGCAGTTACTAAATCACACCGTTTTGCAACAGTGAGTGAGTGAACTAAAAAAATTAATAAACAACCTGGTTTTTTTGATCTAGACTTTAAAAATTTATCAGAAAATGCGGATATTGGAGCTTTTAGTCATATACTTTCAATTAAAGAAGGAACTATTAATGGCGCATTTAATGAAGCGCGAAACACAATTGAAAAAGAAAATCCGCAAAATAATTATGGAATTGAATCAGCGCTAAAATTAATCCGCGAAGAAAAGAAAAAAGTATTTGATATTTATATTGAAATTTCGCCTAAACTGCAAAATAGTTATGATTATGCCGACCCAAAACTGCAAGAAATAAAAGATGAACTAGAAGAAATTAATGCCAAGATTAGTGATATTGTTTCAGTTCCGGAAAAATCAAAAGACACATTGTTACAAGATTTAGAAACATTTATCCAACCTCGTGTTTCAGCGCTTAGTGCAAAATATGAAGAGTTTAAAAAAGCAGCAACAAAAGAAAAACAATAGCGATTTTGCATCTAGATTAGCAAAAATAAAAAAACTCCATAAAAATGGAGTTTTTTTATTTTAAAAGTTTGCTAAAAACCGGAACTTTTGCTATTTAGATGGATTTTAACATTCATTTGTTACAATTTTAATATCTGAAATTAATTTATAAAAACCTACCCGCTTGAAATTGATTTTCGGTAATAAAAATCAGAATTTTTAATAAACTTTTAAAAGTGAAGTCCAAAAAAGTGAAATCATCTTTTTAAAAAGGAGTGATTATGAAAAAAAAGCATAAATATATCTTTTTTTCATTAGGTATTTTATCACTCCCATTAACAGTAATAATAATTGCCGCAAGTTCGCAAAGTTCTAGTTTTATAGCTAAAAACGAATTTGAAAATAACCAAAAAGTCTTGCTAAATTCTAATTTTCAACAAATTATTTTGTTATCTCAAGGGTTAGATAAAAAAATTCAAAGTCTAAACAAAACTATTTCTAATAGCAATTATATAAGTGATTTAATCAAATTTGACTTACTTACCGAAAATAATAAAATTAGTTCTGATTTTGAATTTGAACGAAAAAAAGTGGAAATCGAAGCTTTATTCCAAAAAGCAGAATCTGCTTTAGAGCAAATTTCAAAAATCAAAGCGGAAATTTTGCAAAATCAATATGGTGGTGATAAAGCCTTTCGTTTTTATAATTTATTAGCTAAAAACAAAGACATTATTACCGATAAAGTTTTCGATTTTGCAACTTTAGATACATTTTTTGATGAGATTAATATCTGACAAAAATCAAAAAATGATACAAAAACCGTAAACCAAGCATTTAAAGAGCTTGTTGATGCAAGTTTTGATTCTAACCGGATTGAACAAGAAAATAAGCAAAAATGGAAAAAATTAGATCTTGAAAGATTTATGAATGTTGCCTCACTTAATTATCAATCAGCGCCAATTATGTTAAAGAATTTAAATACTGAGCAACTAATCTATGAAATTGAAAATATAAAATGGGACAGTACAAAAACAGTATCAATTATCAGTTATAAAATCAGCCATAGTTATAATCCAAAATTAAGCTGTATCAGAGAACTAAAAATTACCGGACTTAAAAATAATGTTGATGATAAAATCAACCAAATCAAAAAACTTGATTCACTCGATAGCTTATTTGATATTAATTATTATTTACTTTCAAGAGTTTCTTTTACCGAATTTAACAAAAATTTTGATAAAAATAAAGCCAACAATGTTATTGGTTTAAAATTATACGCTGATCAAAACAAGGAAATTATCTTACGAAAGAAAAAGTATATTCAGGATTTTTTTGAATACAAAATTAGTGAAACACCCAAATTTGAAAATAACAAATTAGTTGCCGAAGTAGAATTTTTATTTAATAAAAACCTAATTTTTAAAAAGAAATTCGCGAGTGCATACCCTTTTTCCTTTTTAGAAAATGAACATCTAGAAAACGAAATTGACAAAATTGATCTAAAAGAAGCAAGAAGAGTGCTCGCATCTTATGAAGAAATTTTGGCTAATTTGTTCCCAAAAAAAGAAGCCAAAATTTCGCACCAAGATATTTATCCTGATGAAATTCTTGAAAAATTCCCAAAACTTTATGATTTGCCGACTTTTGGAAAATATCGCCTGGCACCAAAGACGCTAATTGAAGCAAAAGATGGCGGAGATATAAAAGGCGGGGTTGCTAGCATAAAATGAGCCATCCAAGAGTTTAAAAAAGCGACAAATACTTGAGAGTTTTTACAATCAGAAGAATCTTTTTTATATAAAATGGAGCATTTTAAACGTTATCAATATTATGATTTTATAAAACCAAAAAAAGGAGATATTCTCACTCAAAGCGATTTTATAGATTTTGAACAAATTGATTCTAACTTGAAAACTGAAATTGATAAATTAAATGAAGCAGATATTGATTTTCGCTATGTTCTGGGCCAAGTAGTTGAAAATAAAGGTATTGATCAAAAAGGACAATTTATTATAACTCGCGATGAAAGAATGTACCGAAATTTAAACCCAAAGGAATTACTAGCACAAAACGCGCAAATTAAAACTAATTATTTTTTAAAACTAATAAAAAACCAAGATAAAAAAACGCCAATTGAAAAAAAGATTGCCCATTATGTTTATCCACAAGGGTATTATATTCCTCGTGATAAAAAATATTTACCGCAAAATGTCACTTCTTTTTCGAGTGCTGATAATGATTTATTAATCCAAAAAACTTTTTATTATTTTTATGATATTAGACAAGAAAATGATACTAGTTCCATTTCTTTCCGTTTAGGGTTTGTTTTAAATAATGATCCAAAAAAAAGGTATACGCCTTTAAAAAGATTTCTAATTCATAATGTTGTTAGTGACTATGAACAGAATTTATACCCGGAAATCATGTTAAATAATCTAACAAGTAAAAATATTGGTCTTGATAAAAATTTATTAGCGACAAAAACTGTTGCTGAGTGAAAGCGCGAACTTGAAAATTCACAAAGACAACAAAATTCCCATGATCTTTTAAAAGCAATTTATCTTATCAACACAAAAGAAAATCTTGAATTAAAAATTGATGAGAATTTTATCGAGTATAAAAATTTTAAATTAGTAAAAAGTTATTTTAAAATCGCTGAAATCAAAGAATATGGAAAAGATACCGCTTTTATCCGCTTTAAAGTGCAAAATTATGACAAACTTTGAAAAACCGGAAAAAATTGATATCTAATAAAAGGTTTCAAGCCAACAGAAAATGCAAAACAAGAAAAACTTACTTGGGATAGCAATAAATTAGCCACTATTTATTATGAAAATGAGATTTGAAGAAGCCGTGAATTAGAACCTTATATTGAAGAAGCCGAATGGAATTTGCAAAATCCAAATCTTGCAACTTGGCACATGGAAAATAAGTATATCAAACACACATTTTTAACAAAAACAGCTAGAGCAAGAAAACTTGATATTAAAATGTATGCAGACATCCTTTTATTTGGTCAAGAAAAAAAAGCAAGTGAAATTCAAAAAGCAAGTCCCAACCTTAATTTTTTAATTGATTTTGATAAATTATTATCATCCCCTTTTATTTATCGCGGCAAATTCCAAGAAAATGTTGATAGCAAAGCAATATCAATTGATTATGTTTTTAAAGCCGAGTATAATTTTGCAAAACAAGGAATCGATTTTAGTTTCAAAAGCTTTGGCCCTTATAAAATCAAATTAGGTTATGGCTTTGGCCAATACCCAAAAAATGGCGAAAAATTCGATCTTAATCGCGCAATTATAATTCCGTATGCGCCTTTGAAAATCCAAATGGAATATAAAAATACCATTCAAAATGAAGGTGATTTTGGCCTTGGAAAAACTAATTTATATGATTATAACAAAGTTAGCACAGCACCTTCAGGTCAGGTTTATCTTCTTTATAATGATGCAAGTTACTATGCAAAAAAGATATATAATCCAAATCAAAACGTTTACTGAAAACATAATGATGGTTATATTCCTGATGTTCAATGAATCCGCGATGAATGAGGAACAACTAATCGCGACTGAGATCTGATAAATCGTGCGCGAGATAATAGTGCAAAATATGATCTTTGAGCCGGAATTCGCGCTTCAGCGGGGTTTTTAGGTAAAATAAATGATGATCCAAGCGATTTAAATTTATATTATATAACTAACTGACATAATGCAAAGGAAGCAAGCAATATTGAAGCAAATGAAAATGGCGTTTATCCAAATCAAGAACTTGAGCCAAAGCCAATAAAACCACGAAGTTTTTCTTTACCATTAAATAAATATAATTCAGGTGATGATAACTATCTTTTTAAAGGGTATCGTGACAATCAAAATACTTCATTAGCATTTCCAGGCGAAAATCCAAAATTAATCTATATTGGTAATAACCGCAAAAGCAATTTAGAGTATAACAAATCAACTTTTGATTTTATAAACAAAAATGGGGAAAAATCTGATGGACATTACGATGTTGAATTTTCGCATATTAATTTCGAAAATACATTAAAAAAGGCGAAAATTAGTTTCAAAGAAGATATAATTAATCAATATCAAAATATCATAAATTCGCCAAAAATCCAACTAAATCAATCATCTGATAAAAACTTTCAAATTGTTCCAGTGCTTAATCCTTTTGCCCATATTGGCTTTCCTGGTTGAGGTTTTTTAACAGGGTATGTAAATAACCGTCGAGGTTTGCAATCTAATCATTACCGCTCACAAATTTACCAATTTCCAAATTATTCGCCAATGTTATTTGGGCCTGGTAGTTCTGGTACTTCTGTTTGGTCTCGTGATGGCGATTATATTGCAACTTGAACGGGCGGAGTTAAAGGTTTATTTGCCTGATATACGTATATTGACAATCCAAATAACAACTTTTGGGGAATAAACTGAGAAAACGAAAACCCTTTAGATAATATCAGTTTTAAAAATTCAATTGGTCATATGATTTTAAGACAAGCACTAAATCATCCATTTAAATATTCAGTTCCTTGATTTTACAAAAAAATTATCTAAAAATATACTTTATTTTTAGCATAGCTTTAATAATTTATGACTAAATTAAATAAATAAAAGGAAAATTTAATATTCTGATTCTGTTTTCAAAAACTTTTTCTACATTTTAAGATTAGCAAAAACTAGTTTTTTTTGCTATTGTTTTTTTCGCAAACAAAAAAACTGATAAATTATTTAAATAAACTGGAAAAAATAATTTATAATTTGTTTTTGATTTTAAATTAAACAAACTAAATTTAGTAAAAAAATAAAAATAAAAAAAATTTTAAATCTTTTTAGGTATAATTTTAGATATTATGAATAAACAAATTCGCAACAAAGCATTAATCGTTTTAGCAGGCCTTAGCTTTATCGGAATAACTGCTGGTGTTGGCATTGGTATCCAAAGATCAGCGCTTAATTCTTCTTATCTTGCCCAATTTGACAATGATAAATCAGAATCGGAATTAAAACCGCCAATAAATGATGCTGAATTAGCCGGGGTAGTCAGCCATTTTGCTTTAAAAGATGAATGAGCAAAAATTTCTGCTTCGCAAGCCTTTAAATTACATAAAGACCCATTATATGCCTTTAGGTTAAGTCAAGCTGTCGATTTTTCGAAAATTGATAAGAAATTTTCGCATTTATTTTTTGATATTCAAGTAAATGAGGCTACTAAAGTCGAAGGTAATGCAATCAAAAATTTAACAGTTTTTGTTTTTGATGCTAAAACAAAAAAAGAAATTGCAACTCGCGCTTTTAATGCCGAACTTAGTGGTTTTAGTAGTGTTGAAAAAGAAGATTTTATTGAGAATTTTCTCGCTGATTCTTCAACTTATGAACTTGATAAAGATTTGCTAAAAACTCAATTTGGTACCGAGGCGGTTTTCCCTTCGGCTTTTTCTATTAAATTTCAAAATCAGTTTTTAGAATATCTACGAAAAAATTCGCCTGATAGTTTTGCACCAGCAAAAACAGTTAAAGTAAGTATGCTTACTAATTTTAATAATCAGTTCCAGCAACAAGAAGGCGAAAGTTCTAGTGATAACAATAATGCTAGTAATACCAACGGGAAAAACGGAGAGACATCTTCAAGTTCAAAAGATCAAAATGAAAAAAATGCGGAAAAAAGTTCAAAAGATCAACAAGATTCTAAGCTAGTTCCAAAACCTGAGAATGCAAACTCAGCCCCTAAAAAAGAAGACTCAGCCCCTAAAAAAGAAGAACAAGCTAACAAAAAACTCGTTGTTTCTAATGAGATGCTTGCAAAAGCGCTTGTTGAGACAGTAAAAGCTTTTGGCGGTCTTAAATTAGTTGCAGCATCGGGACTTCAAAATTTAATCCCAAATAATTATATTTTATTACCAGTTGCTTCGCAAAAATCATTAGTTAAATTAGACGTTAATGATGAAACCGGGACTGCTAAACTTTCTGTGAAATTATTAGATAATAATAGCCAAGAAAAATTAATGCAATTGCAAATTAATGGGCTTAGTTCAATTGGCGAAATTAAAGACAGCATTTCCAAAAAAGTTCTTAAAAATCAAAGTGCTTACTTAAATTTAAAACCTCAAGTTCAAGATTATCTACGTAAACACCCAACTAAAAAAATTAGTGATTTAATTTCAAGTTTTTCCGGCGCTAAATTAACAGAATTCAAAAAGCAGTTTGAAAAAGGTCTTGGAAATGAAACTAACAATAGTGCGAGCGGTTTAGATACTGAAAAAAGTTTTTTGGAAAAACTTTTTAAAGAAAAAGAAGAAAGCCAAAAACCCGCGCAAGCAAAACCAGCGTCTCCAAAACCTGAGATTAGCAAAACTGAGGCTGCAAAACCTGAAACTGCAAAACCTGAGACTACAAAACCTGAGACTACAAAACCTGTAGCAGCTAAGCCTGAGGCTACCAAACCTGTAGCTGCCAAACCTGAGGCTACCAAACCTGTAGCAGCCAAACCTGAAGCTGCAAAACCTGTAGCAGCTAAGCCTGAAACTACAAGTTCAACTTCTAGCCAAGAGAAAAACCAGCCTAAAAAAGAAGCGCCAAGACTTTTAGATAAGCAAGTTAACAAAGATTTAGTCACACTTTTTGATATCTATGGCAAAGATTATAATTCACTTCCAAAAGATAAAAATGATAAACTTATCTATCCTAGTGATATCACCTTCTGGTTTGATTTAAAAAAAGAAACTGCAGAATACCAAAATTATCAATTTAGCTTCTCACTTCCAGAAACTAGCACAAATTCTAATTCTGATAAAGTAACACTTAATTTAGAAATTAGCACAAGGCAAAATCTTAAATTAGAAATTCCGAAAGAAAATCGCGATTATATCGATGTTCCCCAACATCTTGAATATATCGAATACGATAAAGAGGGGAAAAAAATTGATGAACAAGCGCAGCAAAAACTCTTAGTTAGTAAAGCTGTGCAATCATCTTTAGAAACTAATGCTATTTTTAAAGCTGATTTGCGTTATTCAGCCTATGCTTTTAAAAAGTGAGTATATCCAATTGAAATTGATATCAAAGGAGTAAAAGCCCAACAAGAACTAACTAGATTATTGGTTAAAAATTATCATAAAACCGAAATAAGCACAAAAAATTCTTATCTTTTATTCCAAAGTGATTTGGATAAAATTTTTAAAAAAGCCAATCTTGAAAACTATTTTAGTTTATCAGAGCAAGAAAAAACTCAGACAAAAGAGTATTTAAAAAACGCGCTTAATCCAATAAGCCAAGAACTTGAAATCGAAATTCCAAAACAAGACAAAGAAAACGAAACAAAAAGCGAAACTAATAAATCTGAACCAGAAAAACCTAAAACAGAACAATCAGAAAAACCTAAAACAGAACAATCAGAAAAACCTAAAACAGAACAATCAGAAAATAAAACAGAACAAGCTAAACAAGCTAACCAAACAAATAATGAAAATAGTAATTCAAATTCAGAATCTAGCCAAAGTGCACCAGCAGCTGCGCAAAAATCAGTGCAAACAGCATCTTTAGAAAATAAAGTTAGAAATTTTCAAGAAGATATACCAACAACAAGTTCTCCTGCCCCGAATTCTTCACAGGCTCTAGCAAAACCAGCCCCTTCTCCTAAACCAGTCGAGGTCAAAAAGCTAGGTTTTGGGGACTATTTAGTCAAGTATCTTGATTTATTTTCAACCTTTAAAACCGAAGCGGGACAAAAATTGGCAATTATAAGTGAATATGTTCCCCAAGAACGCAATTACAATTTTGTATTTAAAGTTTTCGATAGCGAAAATGATGAACTAGCTGCTGTCAAATTCCAATTACACGGGGTAAACAAAACTAATATTGCCATTGCAAATACAATGCCTTACGCGCCCCAAATCTTCCTTGATGGGCGTTCAGGGCTTGAGTATAAAAAAACCGACAAAAATCAAACTTATATTTCAAGTATTACATCAATTAATAACACAAAAGTTTCTTATATTGCAAATACAGATGGAAAAGATCCAGACCCAGATGCGAAAGCTTTAAAAGAAAGACTTGATCAGTATTTTAAAGACGAAAAACTACAAATACAAAAAAATGAGGTAAGCCAAAACCAAACTAGTTTACCAAGTAATGAAAACTTGCTAACAACTGAAGGGCTTAGGTTAAACTCTCCTTTAGTTTATGATTATAAAAGGGCTAATCCACAAGAGTATGTAGCATCGCGCCAGAATGTTGCTACAACTACATTAACTAAGGGTGTTTTATATCTTGTTTTCCAACCAGAAAAAGGATTGACTAAAAATAAATCAAATCCTTATAAATTATTATCAACAACAACTGCGCATTCTAGTTCAACTTACGGGCTTTCGAATCTTGAACTTGAATATAAAGGGTATAATACATTAAAATTAAATTGAAAAGTTATGGGAGCAAAACCAGTTAATAACGAATTTGAGCTTGTATTCCCACCGAAAGTTAATGAAAAACAACTTAATGAATCACTTACCTTTTCAATTTTACAAGATGGAACTAAAGCAACAACCGGTAGTGATGCCCAACAACAAAAACTCACAATAGTCCAAACTAATCCAGAGCATAGCGAATCACTTGAGAACTACCTTGGAAAAACTTGGATTCTTGAATTAGAAGTCCATGAGACTTCCGCAATTATTACAATAATCCCTGAACAGCACAATACTGAGGGGAAATTAAAAATGTGAAAATCCGAAATAAAACTCCAAAAAGAGCAACTAGATCCAGATTTAGGCAACATTTTTGGGCGAGGGTTTGATTATGGGCAAATCGGTGATACAATAAATCAAGATAGCTCTTCTAGTTCTAATCCAAGTGAGCGCGCGGGTATCACCCTTAAGGCGTTTGCCGTCTTTAAAGATGATAGGCTATTAAAAGATCCAAAAGCAAAAACTAAAATTCGACATTCATTTATCGAACAGTATTTTAATGACTTTAAAAATTAATAGTGGAAGCAAAAAAGAAAAAAAGCAAATTACCAATCTGTAAATAAAATTTATTTTATATAGTTAGTTTTAAATTTTTGATAAATTATATATAAAAAAAACCTGGAGGTTTTTATGAAAAACAAAAAATCATCAATAATAATCGGTTCTGCAGCGGCAATTCTTATTGGTTCAACCGTTTTTGGCACAGTTGCTGGGCTTGCATCTAAAGTTAAATATCGTGGCGTTAATCCAACACAAGGGGTAATATCTCAATTAGGCTTGATTGATTCAGTTGCGTTTAAACCTTCAGTTGCTAGTTTTACAAGTGATTATCAAAGTGTTAAAAACGCACTTTTAAATGGTAAAACTTTCAACGGTACAAGCTCTGCTTTTGCCGATTTTGCATCCAAATTCGATTTTCTGACAAATAATGGTAGAACTGTTTTAAATATTCCAAAAAAATATCAAGTGGTAATTAAGGATTTTGTTGCAGAAGATGATAAAAAAAGATTTCGCCTTTCTTTTTACCTAAAAGAAACGCTTCCTGATGGGAATATCGCCCAATCGGCTTCTAAATTTATTTATCTTTTACCAGTCGATGCCCCAAAAGCTGCGCTGGCGCAATTTTCTTATATCGTTGATAATAATTTGGCTAATTTGGTCCAATACCCACTTACAAATTTTTCTTCGGCTTCAGTAAAACCGCTTGCCCTTACCCGCGCAAGTGATTTTGCTAAAAAACTTAATGAATTTAAAACAGAAGAAGAGCTCATATCTTATCTTAACCAGTTTTTCGATATTGAGGCGCTAAAAGCAAATATTCGTTTGCAAGCAAGAGATTTTAGTTTTGCCAAAGGAAATTTAACTGAACCTTTTATTTATTCTTTTGTTCGAAACCCTCAAAATGAAAAAGAATATGCAAGCCAAATAAATACTGGGCTTAAAACTGTAAGACTTTATGTAAAAACTGAGTTTAGACAACAAGCCAAATCTGCTTTAAAAGACTACAAAAATAAAGATGAAAGCTTTATTACAAGTATCGATCTTAAAACTCGTGATAATAAAACACTGTTTGCAGATGAAAATGATCTAAGAACCCAATTAGATGTTAATTTATTGGATATTTCCGATTATTATAGCGTTGGTAATAATAGTCAACTTCAAAAACTACCTGAATCACTTGATAGTTTAAAAGCACGGGATGAAGCTCGTCGGTTTAGCGCCGATAAAACTTTAGCTAAATATTCTTTATATTCTTATGATGCTCTTAGTTTTTATTCACAAATGCAGGAGTTGCTAACAAAGCCAGAGCTGATTAAGGAATTAATTAATGCTTCTTTAGTTCGCGGGTTAACTTTTTCTTTTGGAAAATATGATTTATTATTTGACGATCTAAGTCAACATTTAGATTATGATTTTTTAATGACAGCAGCCAAAATCAAGCAAAATTCAGTTTCGAAAAAACTATTTATCGAAATCCCAGTAAAAATCGTGCTAAAATCATCAATATTCGGCGATTCAGGAGCTCAAGTAAAGCCGGTTTTGGAAAAGGTTGTTTCTTTTAAATTAGACAATTTCCGCGATGTTACAATTGAAAAAGCTTTTGGGGTTTTATACCCGGAAGTTTACGAAGAGCTTAAAAAAGCCAAAGAAGATCAAGCAAAAGCGCTAGCAGCAGGAAAAAAACCGAATAGCCAACAAGCGCAAGATTTACAAAACCAAGAAGACGAAGAAGAAGAGGAAATTGACTTTGCAAATCCCCAAAATTCACCAATTCAATACCAAGCAGTAGAACAAAATTTACAAAGTTCGCCTTTAGGCCAAAGTGCTAAAAACCCTTATAAAATTGCTGCTAACCAAGATAAATATCTCCTTGCAAAATCAGAAATTGATGAGCTTATTAAAGAAAAAAATTATGCAAAATTAGCAATGCTAATTTCAGATCCTTTAACTTATAATGTGCAATTAAGGCTAAAAGATCAATTATTTAATAATAATATTCAAATTCCAAGTGAGCAAGATATTGCCAAGGCAAATTTTGTCCTTGATGATACTGATACAAATCTTTATTCGCAAATTTATTCTTCTTTTTCCGCCGTATTTCCAAATAAACAATCGCTTTATGGGTATTATCGTTATTTATTATCACTTAATCCTAAAGACACAATTTCGCAGCTAGTAAAATTAGGGCAGAAAATTGGGCTAGAATTTACAAATTGGGAAAATTTACCTAACGATTTTAATCTAGATGATCTTAAAAATGTTAAAATCAAAACACCTTTTAGTAAAAATACTGCTAAGGCTTCAGCCGGGCAGAGTCAATTTAAATTAAGACTTTTAGATTTTAACAATTATGGAACTGAGACAAACTCCTCAAGCGAGAGTTTTCCAATCTTTTTACCGGCGCGGATTCAAGTCCCAAGTTCGGGTATAATTCAATGAAATGATGAACCACAATCTAGTTCTAACTGAATTAATGAACTGGTTAGCCAGCTTAAAGGTAAAAACCTTAGCAATCGCGAGCAATTGCAAAACCTCCCTATGTTAGTCGCCCAAAAAATATTTCCGAATTCAAACAAGGGTACAGGAGCAGCTCAATTCCAACAAATAATTTTAAAAGAGTTACAAAGAAATATAAACCAAAAAGATACTATCAAATTTTCTTTGGGCAAACGTGAATCATTTTTTAATGACAAGGCTTTTGCTGCGATAGATAATTTGCAAGATTTACTATTTGCTTTTTATTCTTCTGCGGCGCTTGCAAATAACTGAAATAATTACCAACAAAGTGGAGCAAAACCAGCAATTGTATTTGAAAAAAGCGAGGCACCACTACTTCCCGAAAAGAAGGAAGACAAACTAAATGACAATGTTTATGCTTTAAAATTCCATTATGCAATTGGCTTTGACGATAATGCGGGTAAATTCAACCCCGATGTAATCAAATCTTCATCTCGCACAATTTATTTGCAAGTTTCTGGGGCTTCTCTCGAACAAGTTCGGGTGAAACGCGAGTTAAATGAAGCGCTTGCTAATGCTCCTTTAGGGCTGCAAAGTTTTTCTTTAGATCCTGAAAAATTTGGCGTATTCCAAAACCTTGCAAATTCTCTTGTGGAAAAAACAAAAACTGCTGTGATAAAACAAGATGAGGAAAAACCAAAAGATGATACCACAATTTGGGTGCATGATCCAATCAGAAAACCGGAAATGCCCCAAATTGAAAGCGCTCCTGAGCAGGATTGGTTTGAAGGTAAACTAACAAATAGTTTAATCCCAAACGAAAACCAAAATTCTGAGAAACCAAAACCCCAAAATGTTAATGTCTCAACTTTCGGGTCTGGCCTAGTAAGTCCATTTTTTGCAACTGAATTCCAAGAAGAAAAAGCCCTTGGTGGTAAAACAACAGATACACAGGCTTCCCAGTCAGAAAGTGTTGATAAAGAAGCTAAAATATTAAAGCAAAAACTTGCAATTTTACTTGGAAGTGAGTTTATCCAATACTATCAGCAAACAGATGCGAATGTCGAATTTGAAATTGTTAGCGTTTCCCGTATTAATGAAACAAGTTTTAAAGTCGAATTTAAGTTAGCTAAAAATATTAATGAGAATAACACAACCAATAAAGTTTTATCTGATGAGTCAATAACTTTGCTTATTAGTACAACTATCGAAGAGGCTCCAGAGTTTGCCGCCGAACCTAAGGTTTTTAACACTACCTGGGATAAGGTCTATAATCCTGCTAATCCCCTAGCAGCAACCACTAAGTTTAGTCTTGAATTCAAAGAAAAAATACCTTTAGATGCAAACGGGCACGTAAAAAGCGAATGGTTAGCAAAAATTCCGCTAGTTATCCACCAACAAGTGCTTAATTTAACTCCGCTAGTGCAAACAACCAAAGAAGTGGAACTGCAGCAAGGAAAAGTGTTAACAAATGTAATTCGAAAAGAAAAAGAAAGACAGGCTATTGAAGTTGCAACTAAATATGCTATTTTGAACCCATTGACGCGAATTCACAGACTTTCATTAAATAATCAAGCAAATCCCGAAACAAATATAAAAATCAAAAATATTAATGTAGTCAATGGTACAAAGCTTGAATTCGACCTCTGGACTAATAACCTAAAGCGGCTAATAAATGCTCCAATAACATTTGGGAATTATAACCCCTTTTTAATTTGAAATAGCAATAAAGCTCTTTATGAAAAAGTCAAAGAGCAGTTTGTAAAGGGAATAAACCCGCAAGTTCAAAGCGCTGATTTTAATATCTCGCTCATCTCCATTAAAGAAAATGGCAAAAAACAAAACGAAAAGTATCTAATGATAAAGCCAAAATATATAGTTGAGCGGGCAGTTGGGGTCCCCTGAACAACAGGTTATGATAATTATTCCGGAAAACAAAATGAAATCAGTACCACCAAACCCTCAAAACAGAGTAATAATGGTAAAGATTTTATTGATGCTTTGGCTTTAAGAAATACCGAATATGCAAACAAATGAGGATTATCTGTTAAAATATTCGACCCCGCTAACGAGTTAGCGTCAATCAAAGATTCAACCGCGCGAAAAGGTGAGGAAAAACTCCTAGCGTCTTATGATTTATATAAAAGTTACGAAGCCAACGAAAAGCAAAAAATCGCAAAAGGCTGAACAAACATCCACCCAGATCAACAACCGCTGCAAGGCAATAAGCAAGAGCTTCCAGATAATTATTTAAATCTTATTCTTAACCAACCTTGAAGAGTAACTTTATATAATTCAAGTGATTTTGTCACAAATTTATTTCGCAAACCCGATAGTAGGTCCAAACTTAAAAATGTTATCGCAAGGCAAATTAACAATAATTACGCAAGTTGAGGGACAGCTTATTTAACATTCTGGTATCCAAAAGAAGTAATTGCAGCCCAACCAAATATAATAAGCGCTAATATTGATCAAGTGCTAATTAAGGATTATAAAGAAATTAGTGAAAATAAAAAACTTATAGCCCCAAACATTACCAGATGATGGCCAAACATCCAAAATTCAAAAGAACTTTTTCTCTTACCAACTTTTAATAAAAGCAAACAAACACCCACTTCTTCTTCTTCTAATAATACCCCACAATGAACTAAAATAAAACAAGGTTTTACTTTACAAGCATTAAAATCTAGATTTAATCGTAAATCTAGAACGTTTGTGTTAACCACAAACGCGCCAATCCCCCTTACTAAATACGATGTCTATCTTAAAAAAGGAGATTGAAGATTAGTATTTCAAAATGATGAAAATCAGTTAGCAATGCTTCGGGTAGACCAACAACAGCAAAACGATAAAAACGATAAAAATAAATGAATTAAATTTAAAGTAACAATTCCTAGAGAAATGTTTACATCAAATATAAGGTTTGTCGGCGTTCTTCAAGTAACAAGTCAACAAATGTTATGGTTACCGGTGATAAACTCATCCGTTATCTACGATTTTTATGCCGGAACCGGGGATTCTTCTGATCCAAAGAATATCAGTACTTTTGATAAAGTAAAAACAATAGCTCTTACCAATAACGCTTTTGATAATGTCTTTAAAGAGTTTAATATTTCAAAAAAGGTTGTTGAATAGTCAATCATTATAATCTTGTAGCGGTTTTTAAAAACCCTAGTATTCTTAAAAGTTTAAAAAAACCCGTTAATTTAAAATTTCGGGTTTTTTCTTTTGCGAAAATTTATTATAATATTAGAAGTTATTTTCTCTAATTTCGTTAACTAAAATTATTGCATTTTTTGCAAAAAAGCGAATAACTTTTTTAATTTGTCCGCTAATTAATATTGCATCAAAAGTTTTAAAACAAAAACCCTCAACTCTACCTTCGCCTGAAATTATAATAATCTCAAACCAAAAAACATTAGAATCTGGTAATAAACTAAAAACTGAATTAATTGATACTCTTTTTAAATTAAAAAACTTGTTTTTTATTAAAACTTGTTGTTTTTCTGTGTTTTTTTTAACAATCAAAGGTTTTAGCTTAGCTTTTGTTGCTTTTATTGCTAAATCAAGGTGAAGTTCCCTTTTTTTTCCGTTAAGGTCATACCGGTCAAAATCATAAATGCGAAAAGTTAAATCACTGTTTTGTTGTATTTCAAAAACAAGCGCGCCTTCTGGAATTGAATGAATAATTCCCGCGCTAATATAAGCGAGATCTCCCCTTGCTAAATTATGTAAATTAGTAAAATTTAGCAAATTCTCTTTATTTATTTTACCAATTTCACTAATAAAATTATCTGACTTTGCGCCAATTATAAAAGGGTTTTTACTCTCAGCAATTACAAACCAAGCCTCGTCTTTACCTAAACTGTTAAAATTTTGTGCCATTTTATCATCAGGATGAACTTGTAAACTTAGTTTTTTACCAGCGTCAATAATTTTAAGCAAATTAGGGTAAATTTTTTTTGGGTAATTTTTAAAAAAATCAGGATTTTTTTGATAAAATTTCGATAAAGGTAAATTGTCAATAACTGATTCAGCGTTTTTGTAAGCCGAAATTAGTCAGGCTTCACCAATTTTTCTACTAGTTTTTAAGTGTTTTTTGAGCCTATTACCGGCTCAAATTGTTTCTTTAAGATAAGGTTTTAGGAAAAAAAGGTATTTTTTCATTATTTTGCCTGTTTTAATTTTTTATTAAAAACATTTAGAAATAACCAAGTCGCGAGTTTCTGTTTTTGGAAAATAACCACACTCTGTTTTAAGTTCGGTTTCTAATTTTTTAGCGGCTAGATAGATATGTAATACTGACTGTGCATGATGTAATTTCACAAACTTTTTTGTATTAGCATAATTTTCTTTGTTTTAAATATTTGTGTTTCACGGTTTTGTAAATCTTCAATAATTTGATTTTTATTGGCTACAATTTTTAGCAATTTTGCCTGTTTTACAATAAAATTAAACACTTCGTTTTTTGTTTTTAAATGTTCTTGCAAAAAAATAAAATTTTTTTCAAAAACTTTCATATTTGCTTTCTTTCTTTATTTAAATTATATCACAGTTAACTGATCGCTTATGCAATAAAAAACCTAATTAAAATGAAAAATTTTTCTAAATTTATTATAATTCAAAACACGTTTAGAGATTCATTTTTTTTTTTTTTTTAATCTCAATTTTTTTATGTTTATTGTAATAGCATCAGACAATTTAATTAACAATTATAAAAAATAATGTTTTACGTTTTTTTTAGGCTAATTTCAAAACTATTTTTTGGGTTTTAAATAACTTTTTCAATATAAAAATTGAACTTTATGATGAAACTTTTTTCATTTTTTATCATAAATATGAAAAAATGAAAAAAGTTTCATAGATAAAAATATTAACGACAAAGCCTAATATTTTTTAAAAAAACACTATAAATTTATAGTGTTTTTGGTTTATTATCATCTTTTTCCTGAATTGGTCCAAGGCCAATTAAATCGCCTTTTTCAATAAAACTAATTGAAGCGCCTCCGCCAGTTGAAATATGGGAAAATGATTTTGTAAGATTTTCGGCTTCGATTGCAGCAACTGAATCTCCACCGCCAATGACGCTATAACAATTAGGAATTTTTGCAATAATTTTGGCAACTTCCCTTGTTCCATTAGCGAAATTTTTAAATTCGGCAACACCTAAAGTCCCATTTCATAACACTGTTTTTGCATCTTTTAGTTGATCTTCGAATAATTTGATTGTCAAAGGCCCAATATCCATTCCTTCTAAATGATCGGGAATTTCTAAAGGATTTTCTTCATTATAAATTGGCTCTACATCTTTAAATTCAGGAGCTAGGGCAGCATCAAGTGGTAAAACTAATTTATCAGGATATTTTTGCATTAAATCTAATGCAAGTTTGAGTTTATCATCTTCGCAAATTGAAAGGCCAATTTTATAACCTAGTGCTTTTTTGAAAGTATAACCCATGCCACCGCCGATTAGAACTTTATCAGCTTTTTCTAATAAAGTGGAAATTATGCCGATTTTATCGGATATTTTCGCCCCACCAATAATTGCATAAAAAGGTTTTTTTGGGGCGAAAATTAGTTTTGAAAGTGAATCTAATTCTTCTTTTACTAAATAACCAATTCCTGATTCTTGGATATATGTTGCAATTCCAACATTTGAGGCATGAGCGCGATGTAAAGTTCCGAAGGCATCGTTGATAAAAATATCACCAAGTGAGGCTCAATACTTACCTAATTCAGGGTCGTTTTTTGATTCAGCTTTGTTATTTAGATCTTGAAATCTTGTATTTTCAAGGAGCAAAATTTGTCCATTTTCTAGTTTTTGAATTGCATTTTCGACTTCTTGTCCGCGGTTATAAGGGATAAATTTAATATCTAAACCAGAAATTTGTTCTAATTTTTCAGCAACAAGACGTAGTGATTTTTTTTCAAGATCATCTTTGGTTTTAATACGTCCAAGATGAGATAAAATCACTAATCTACCGCCATCATTAGTGATTTTTTTAATAGTTTTAAGACTCGCGATAATTCGTTTTGTTGATGTTATATGCCCATTTAAAATTGGCACATTAAAATCAACGCGTAAAAGCACAATTTTGTCAAAAAAATTAATCTCATCAATAAATTTTTTATTTTTATAGGTTGGTATCATTTTTATCCTTTTAAATAAAATAGTTTAAATATAGTGTTTTTTGTATTATATTATAAACTATTAAATCGTTCTGCTTTAAAAATTAAAAATGGCTTAAATAAATTTGACTAAATTTTTAAAAATTACTTAAAATTTAGGTAAAATTTTAAAATTGAAGCTAAAAAAATGTGGCTAAAAATAAAAAATACCAAAATTAGAAAATTTTTCAAATAAATTGGCGTTATTTTTATTTGTTTTATGGTAAAATTAGAATAGATTTTATGCGAAACGAGATGCGAAATTTTATTTTTTTTTATCATATAATTCTTAATTTTATACTATAATTTAAATTATTTTTAGAAATTTAGAAATATTAAAATCCAAAGAAGTCGCTAAGAAAATGAACAAAAACAAAACTTTAAGATTTTATCTAACGGAAATTTGTGATGAATTTCACAAAGAAAAAGACTGCTATTATCGTCTTAAATTTTCAAAAGAAACTGTTGGCCTTTTTAATTCGCTTGCTGACGTTTTTCTTAAAATCGAAAGCCTTAAAACACCGGTGCGACTTTGAGTTTTGCGTAACAATAAGTTTGGGCCCGTTATTTCTTTTCCCTTAACTATTAATTTCAAATCACTTAGTCAGTCCCAAAAAGAAGAATTTATAACAAAGTTATTTCAAGATAGCGAAACAGATGAGAATTTTAAATTTGTTGCAAAAAAAGGCATTAAGGGTATTAGTGTTGTTTCAAAAGAAAAAAATCCCTTAAAAACCAGTAAAAATAAACAAAAGCAAGCAGAATTAACTGACATTGACAATGAAAACGAAAAATCGCTTGAAGAAATTCTCTATTTTATTAGCAAAAATGAGAGTGATGAAATAATTAATTGCTCAGTTTGTGATAAAAACAATCAAGAAGAAATTAAAAGTCAAGAATGTCCTTGTAATCTTATAGAACTTGAAGTTTCTGATTCTAAAAAGCAAAAAAGTCTTTCAAATACGAGCAGCTTGAAAACGAAAGATAATCTTGAAGTTAAAAATTTAGCTAAAAAAAACTTGCAAAAAACCAAAGAATTTATTGTTGATATCCCAAAAGGCGATTTAGAAGAAGATGACGAAATTGATGAAAATGAAGAGATTAGAGAACTTCAGGAATTATTTGAAATAAGAAGAAGATTTGCAGAAGAAGATAACGAAGTAAGATCCCCCCAACAAATTATTTTTAATGAGCGACTTTCTGATGAATACGATGAAAAACTTTTGAAAAAAGCAAGAATAGCAAACACAATACTTATATGAAAATCGCTAAAACAAGAACGCGAAGAAAGAAAAAAGAGAGAAAAAGCGTTAAAAGAGAAAAAGAAATTAAAATTTGATGATGAAAAATATGATATAATTGAGGGCGAACTTCTTGATGCATATGGTCTTGATAGTCCTTCGAATGAAGCTTATGTTGGCGTAAATCAAGATAATGACCATTCTGAATTTTGTGATTGTCCCCCTTTTTTTAGTTCGGAATCAGAAAAAAATTTTTGCCCTGCTTGCACCCATAATGCAAGTTGCCAATGATGTCAGAAATACCGTACTTTTTTACTGGAAGCTAAAAATTGTTCTACTTGTCTTGCCCGATTTAAAGGCAAAAATTTTGATTTTGAAACTAAATTATTTGAACTCCGTTTTTCAAATAATTTAGCTCAAAATCAGGTAAAAATTTCTTCACAAATCTGCAAAACTTGTACTCATAACGCACTTTGTTCTTGATGCCAGAAATATCGTGCTTATTTATTAGAAGCAAAAGATTGTGTTAAATGTAAAGAGTTAATTTTTGCAAAAAATATTAATCTTGACCAAAAAATCTTCGAATTATCACATCCTTCTTATCCTAATTTAATTAGCAATTGCCCTGCTTGCACCCATAATGCAAGTTGCCAATGATGTCAGAAATACCGTACTTTTTTACTGGAAGCTAAAAATTGTTCTACTTGTCTTGCCCGATTTAAAGGCAAAAATTTTGATTTTGAAACTAAATTAAAGGAATTAGCAGTAAATGATTATCAAACAAATCATTTTTTCAATAACCAGCTAACTTATAATTCTCCTTGCTTAACTTGTAATCACAATTTTTCTTGTCCGAAATGTCTAAAATTAGCCACTTTTTATCGTGAGGTAAAAAATTGCCCTGCTTGCAAAAACTTATTAGCGCAAAAAAATATTGATATTGATGAAAAAATTTATCAACTTTCTTATTATCCTTATTTTGAATCACAAACTTTATTAAAACCGGCTTTTAAAATTGAGGAAAAACCTAGCTATAATGAAAATTGTCTTTCATGTTCGCATGTTTATTTTTGTAAATTCTGTCTAAAATACCGGGCTTTTTTACTTGAGGCCAAAAATTGTCCCGCTTGTGGTTATCTTTTTGCTAAGAAAAATCTTTCAATTGATTATCTTCTAGCAATTATAAATTTTGAAACTCATTCTGCTGATTTTGTTCATATAAATCCGCTTTCATTGCTAACTCATGGAAAAATTATCGCACATAACACAGTTCCAGAAGTAGTTGAAATTGTTCTTGATTATTCTTGAGTTAAAATATATCCTTATTATCTTGGAATTAAAAATTATCCTTTAGACAAATTTCCCGCAATTATTCCGTTATTTCAAGGAATTGTCTATCAAGCCTTACGTGATCAAAATATGGCCGAACATAACACAATCGTTGATTATGAGCTATTTAATACAAAACGTGGATATGGCGGTTATAATGCTCAGGTAAGTGGTGGCATTTCGATTGGAACTGGAAATCTTAGCGTTGATGAAGCTACACGAGTAATTGCAGCAACGACTTCAAGTGTTGATGATGATGAAGAAATTATTATCGTTGCCACCGAGAAGTCAACAATTTGGGGTCTGCCTTCGTATGTTTTATGGTTTTTACTATTTGCAGTAATTGCTGTTCTTCTTGTTGTTGTTATCATGTTTATTCTTCACGGAGCCGGGTTAGTTTAGCTATAAATTCCGTTATTTTTTAATATTTTTCTATAAAAAAACAAGATTTGGATATTTTTACTTCGAAAAACGAACTAGAAAAATAAATTGTTTTGAATAAATCCAATTTAATATATAATTTCAATAGTAAATTGTTTGCATTTGTTTTGGAGAGAAACTAAAAGGAAAAGGCGATGAATTTGGATATTGCAATTTTAGCAATTGGGGTACTAACTTTATTGTTAGCCCTTATTTTTGCGGTTTTTTTTATATTTAATCATATTAAAACTTTGCATAAAAACAAAGTAAGTCGCAGTTTTCTTGACTTAGGAATTTCAACACAAAGAAAAATAGTTTACGAACTTTTTTTTGCAGTTAAACACCTTTCAAAAAACAAAATCGGCGCAATTATTACTTTGCAAAGAAACACGCTTCTTGATAGTCTCCGAACTGATGGGGTTAAAATTGATTCGATGATAAATTCTTCGCTTTTAATAGCGATTTTTCATAAAAATTCGCCACTACATGATGGAGCTGTAATTATAGTTGATGATAGAATTTCGTATGCATCAACTTATTTTTCGGTATCAGAAACGACTCTTGAAGATCGGTATGGCGCCCGACATCGGGCAGCTTTAGGAATTTCAGAGGTCTCGGATGCGATAACAATTGTGGTATCCGAACAAAGTGGTGATGTTATAATTGCCCGTGATGCTAATTTTTTCAAAATTACTAATATCGATTCGTTTGCCGAAATTTTAACAAAAGAACTAAATTCAACCCAAGCTAATATAAATAAATAAATAATTAGAAAAAAATGCTAGATTTACAAACAAAAAATTCTTTGTTAGTCGAGTTAGTAAATGGGAAAAAAATTAATCAAGTTCGCAATTATACAAAACAAAAACCACTTTCTGAAATCGCCGAAGAAGTTTCACAATTTAATCAGTTTCAACGAATTTTGTTTTTTCGAATGTTAGATACTGCAACAGCAGGAGAGATTTTCACCTATTTTTCTCCTGAAATTCAGACAAAATTAGTTAAGAGTTTGCCAAATGAAATGATAAGCAAATTACTTGATGAACTTTATGTAGATGAAATTGTTGAACTTCTTGATGAGGTTCCTGATAATGTGGCAAAACGAATTTTACGCAACATTGATACGGATACCCGTAAGCAAGTTAACCAACTTTTGCAATACAGCGATGATCAAATCGGCTCTTTTATGTCGGTTGATATTGTTTATCTTTCAAATGAATTTACATGTATGCAAGCACTTGAAAAAATTAGGCAATATAAAGACATTTCCGAGTTAGTGCATTATTATTATGTTGTTGATAAGCAAAAAAGAATAATCGGCGCGACCACTTTAGAAGATATAGTGTTTTCTGATCCGCAGCTTAAAATTGATAAAATTATTTTTCAAGTTCCTTTTTTGGTTACAACCGATAAAAAAGAACATGCTGCCGAAGTTTTTGCTAAAAATGATTTTTCCGTTTTGCCTGTTGTTAATACCGCCCAAAGATTAATTGGCATGGTCACAAGTGATAATATAATCGATATTGTAAAAGAAAAAGCAACAAGCGATATTTACAAACTAGCAGGGATTTTGCCCCAAGAAGTTGATGATTCCTATATTAAAACTAGTTTAAAAAAACTGGTAAAATCAAGGATTTTTTGACTAATTATTTTAATGTTTGGTTCTAGTTTATCCCAGTTTATTATCCAAGAATTTACTAATGCAATCAGCCAAAATAACACAATTAAATCAATTGGCTTGTCTAGTTTTATTACCACAATTGTTTCAATGATTCCGGTAATTTCTGGATCTGCTGGCAATGCCGGTTCACAATCAGCAACTACAATTGTGCGCGCAATTTCTTTAAAAGAAGTCTCGCGCACAAATTTTATTTCGAAAGTTTTACTAAAAGAAGTGAGCGTCGGCTTTGTAATTGGTACAATTTTGATGGTGCTTAATTTTTTAAGACTAGTAGTTTATTTTACACTAACAGGCGATATTCAAAATGGTAAAATTCTCGAAAATTCAATTTCGAATCTCACTGTTCGTGATTATATTTTGCTAATTTCCTTTGCCTCATCGCTTTCTTTATTATTTGTAATTATTTTTTCAAAAATTCTTGGAACTTTAATTCCGATGTTAGCAAAAAGAATCAAACGTGATCCGGCTGTGATGTCCGCACCAATTTTGGCAACTGTAACTGATTCTGTCGCAACTTTAATTTTTTTTGGTATTACGATTGTTGTGTTTCTAATAATTTAATTAATAAATTTCAGAAAATTTATTAATTAATAAAATTATGAAATAAATTTCATAATTTAATATTTTTTAATTGGATTGGAAAAATGCTTTATATTGAAATAATTGGCTATATTGCCGCATTCTTGACTGCCATAGTTGGTCTCCCGCTTGTAATAAATACTTTTAAAACAAAAATTCCGCCGAAGGTTTCGCTTCTTAGTTGGTGAATTTACTATATTGGAATTCTTGCCTTTGCTTTGCTTGGTTTAGCTTTGAATGATTTTCCCCTTATAATTACCCAAGTTTTTTGTGGACTTATAACGATAACTTTTTTGGTACAATATTATACTTTTCTAATCAAAAAAAGTGAAAAAACCAAGCAAAATCTTGCATTTATCGGTCTTGGTATAATAATTTATTTTCTAATTTTATTAACTTTGATTTTTTATTTTGCAAAAACAATTCCAGCAGGTAAAATGGCGCCGGGGGCAACTTATATTGGAATTATTGCCGGTTTTTGCGTAAATATTGCTTTTTTACCGCAAACTTTATTAGGGATAAAACAAAAAACAATAAAATTTATTCCCTTAACTTTCTTATTGAATTTAACACTTTTAAACATTTTTTGAATAATTTATGAATTTTTAAAACTGTTGGTTGAAGAAAACTCAAATTATCTATCAGCGCTCATTTTCCAAATTATTGGATTCATAATCGCAGTTTCACAACTTTTTGTTTACTTTTATCAGTTAAGCCAACAGCGGAAAATTGAAAAAACCTTCAAAATCAACTGAATTTAAGATACGATTTTGAAGGTTTTTTATTAATATTTTAAAAGAAAATATTAAAATTAGTCAAATTTTTTGCGATATAAATAATCTTTAATTGCATAAATTAAACCGTCTTGATCACAGGCACTTGTATTTAGTTTTGCAACTTTTTTGACAAGATCATTACTATTTGCCATTGCATAGGAAAATTTTGTTCTTTCAAGCATTGAAAGATCATTAGCGCTATCGCCAATTGTCATTACCTCATTTTGTTCATAGCCAAAAAGTTTGCAAACAAATTCAATAGCATTTCCCTTATTTGTTCCTTTTTTACTAATTTCAATACTTAGATTTTTAATTAGAATCGCCTCTAAATCCTGATTTTTTTCAAGTATTTTATAAGCTTTTTCAATTTGGGACTGCGTTCCTATAAGCTCTAATTTAATTACATTTTCTTGGACAGAATCAGTAAAAACAACCTCTTTTTCTGGATTAAGGTGGGGATAGGAAAAAAAAGTTCAATATTGCGGTTTTGTATTAAAACTGAAATATTTTTCCTTATTTCAAAAATTTAGTTGCATATCTAATTTTTTGGCAATTTCAAAGACGAATTTTTGTGATTCAATTGAAATTGTACCGTTAATTAGTTGATGATTTTCACTTTCAAGATCAGAGAATAAAGCCCCATTTGATGTGATCAGATATTTAATTTCTAAGCTTTTGGCAACTTGATAAATTCGTGAGCTTAACGGATTGCCAGTGTTAAGAACAAGGATAAAATTATCCTTGTTCTTTTTTATATACTCGTTAGTTTCCCGGGAAATTTCAAAATCTGAGCAATATAAAGTACCATCGATGTCGCTAAAGATTAATTTTTTTTTCATTTCGTAAAAATTATAAGGATATTTAACTAAAAAAGAAATATTTTTCGTCTTTACTTTGCAAAATAAACAATTTTGAATTGTGTTTTTATTATGGAGACACAAAAAATTACTTTTTAGTGCCGCTAATTTTGTTATTAGTTTTTAAATTTTTTGTTTTTCAAAATTGAAAAAAAAAAAAAAAAAAATGTACTTTTTCAAAGACTTTTTTGTTATCCAGTTTTTTATGCCACTTTTTTTCTTCTAAAAAAAAAAAAAAAGCTATAATTAATCCAAGTTAGAAAGCGAAAGGAGACGGTGATGGCAGTAAAATTGGCACTAAAAGTTCCCCATATAAATCCAAAACCTGCAAAAATAAGCAAAAAACACTTGGTGCAGGATTTTTGACGTGCTTTAATTGTTTTGTTATTAGTTGGTTTGTGTTTGGCTGTTTTTTTTGATTCACCAAGATCATTTTTTAATATTTCAAATATTGATCCAACAAATTCGCCAGTTTCAAGTATTTCAAGTATTTCCACTTTTTTTAATCCAATTGAAGATTATATTCGTGAATTTGTTGCATCAAGAATAACAAGATCAGTTTTGCTTTTGTTTTTTAGCATTTCCTTTTTATTAAAAGGGATAAAATTCCTCCGCATAAAACAAAAGTTGCAAAAATATCTTGTTTTGTTGATCTTTTTTGGTCTTTTTTTAGTTAATATTATTATTTATTTTGCCTGGCTTACAACAGAGTGAACTTATATTTTCTTGTTTTCTGCGCAAATTTTTGTTTTAATTTTTTTTGATTATTTTCTGTGAATCTGAATTGGGCGAAAAAATGATAAGATTAATTTTGATTATAAAAAAATGTTTATTTTTCGACATCTTAGTCTTACATCAGCGATTGTTATTTTTGGAATTTTTTTTGGTCTTTTTGCGATGATGGTTTTTTCAGGTTCAGAGGATGATGGTATTTCAACTGTAAGTTATGATAATCCAGTTGCAAATTGACTTTATACTTTCATTGCTGAAGTTGGGAAAGTTAATAATTCCTTAATTTTAATTGCGATTTTAGTATCTGCAATTATTTTGGCTTTGCTATATTTTAGCCCACAAATTTATTTTTATCGTCAAAGTTTGATTAGATTAAAAAAATCTGTTTCAAGCCTTTCAATATTAATTTTGGCAATTTTTGCAATTTTTATTTACTGTATTTATATTAATATTTATGCAACAATAAATTTTGTTCAATTTTTACCTTTTGGAAATAATTTAAAATCAAATTATTTGCCAACAACAATCGGTATTTTAATTCATTTTCTTTTGTTAGTGTCTTATTTTATTTTAAATTTTACTAATTTAAAAAGGAAAATAAAAGATTATCACTTAAGTTTTTTTGCATTTTTCCTTTTGCTATCTTTTATTACTAGTTTTGTCGTTTCTTATTTAAGTTATGAAATTTTTGGCACTATTTGAATAAATTTAAGTCAGATTGTGTTTTTTATTATCGTTTATTTATTATTTATAAAAATCAAAGCGGAAATTCCGCTTTGATTAAAGTTATTAATCGGTTTTTTTCTTAGTTTATATATTATTTTTACTTTTATTTACTTATCAAATATTAACATTTATACTGATAAAGTCGCAAAAATTGAGGAAAAAGATTATTCACAAGCTTTGGTATCAACTTTTTATATTGATTACAGTTTTTATTTTTTTGGAATTCTTAGTGTTTTAATCAGTGTTTTTGTTTTAGCGAATTTATTCCTTGAAATTGGAAAAAATGCTTTAATACTAACAACAAAAAGACCAGAACAAATGGAAAAATTACCGCTAACTGAAAAAACTGTTAATAATTCACAAATCACAAAACCAGAATTTAAAACTTCAAAGACAAAAACTTAAAAAATTAGGAGTTAATTATGAAAATTTTTGGAACAAAACAAGTAGCAAACTCAACTGCTATTGACAATAAGACCGAATTTCGTGACTATTATGATTTAATAAATCACCCAAATTTTATTAGTTTTGATGCGCTAATGAATTTAACTTTGCTTGTCTCATCACAAAAAGCAAAGTCGTCATTGCGAGCAAAATACCAACAAAAAGTGGTGAGCGCCTACAAGGCGACAACTGAATTAGTATTTAAAAATTTTGTAATTTCTTGGCAGAAATCATCACGCTTTGGTTCAAAAAGTCTTGTTCCAATTATTATCCAAAAAGAATCTTCGAATGTAATGGCAAGTAATTTCTTTTCTGATAGTGCCGATGCGCGGTTTTCGACAATTCTTGCTAATCTAAACACGCTTGCTTGAGATTTTATTACAAACAAAAACCGATTTGTTGAGGTAGTTGAAGGTTGCATAGTTTTTAACGATCCCCAAACTCGCACACTTAAAGTTATTTTTAGCGAGGTTTCACTAGTTTCTAGTTTTGATGAACAAACTGGACAAGAAAGAAAAATAAAAAAATCTTAATTTTTGAAAGCTATCAATTATGAACATTAATGAAAAAAGGGAAAAAAGAGCTAATTTTGTTAAAATTTATGATTTAGTTTCTTTAAATCGCAGCATTTCTTTAATTAAAATTAGCCTTCTTTTGCGAACAATTAAAAATGTTTATGAATTTTTTCTTACTGGTCAATATTTTCTTACAAAATTCAGACCCCAAAGATCAATAACATCAAAATTAACTTTATTAACAAAACAAACATTAAGCAAACAGAATATTAATCTTTGGATTTACCCTTCTTCTAGTGAAAAATATACACAAAACTTTTTTGATCAAATCGAAGCAAAAATTTTTGAAAATTGAAACGAAAAAGATTTCATAATCCCACTTGGCGAGCGCGCTATTAATTTCGCCAAACAAAAAAATATGGAAATTCTTGCAAGCTTTGAAAATTTAGATAATATCTTTTCAAATTCGGAAAAAATCGGCGAAATTATTCAATACGGAATTAAAAACCGCCAATTTTCGAGTGTAAAAATGGCCGTTTATTCTAATAAAATTCCGAATTATATCGCAACAATATTTCCTTTAAACCAATTTGAATTCAAAATCGAAGCGAGCCAAACTACATTAAAAGAAATTGAAAAAAATCTTGAAAAAATTCGTTTTTTCCCCAATTTTGAGGAATTTTATCAAAGTCAAATTCTTAGCTATTTTGTCTCATCGGTTCAAATTTTGCTTTTGGAGTCGCAATTTATTGTCTATAAAAATAAATTAATCCACGAAAATACGCTTTTAAAAGAAATTGAAGAAAAAATTCACCAACTAAAAACATCAATTCTCAAAATTGAACGCGAACTTGAGATTGAAGAACTCAATGTCATCAAGCGAAAACCGAAAGGAGTTTTTTAAATGGATACAAAACTTTGAAATTTCCGGATTTTAACACCGGAAAATAAGTTTGTTAGTTTTAAAAACTGCAAAATTTGAATTAATATTGAACAAGAAAAATATTTTGCGCCAATTCAACCTTTTATTGTTTCAAATTTAGAATTTTCGCTTTTAAAAATCGAAATTTCTGTTGGAATCTTTTATTTTTTTGCTCATCGCTCACTTTTGTATTCACTTGAGGATTCGGTTTTTTTGCATCTTTTTGAGGATTTAGTTTTTTATAAAGTTGATAAAAAAGAATTTCATATTCAAAAAAAAGCGCTTGAAAGAACTAAAAATACACTTTTATATAAGCTCCAACTGCAGGCAAATTTAGAAATTAACTCAAATATTGAATTATACAAAGACTACCAACTAGCAAAACAAAAAAACGAAGAAGCCCGGCTTAAAGAGCTGTTTTTTTTAGTTAAAACGGGGGTAGATTATGCCTAAAAAGTTAAAAAATAAGCTTATTTTTTGCAGTTTTTTCCCAGTTTTGTTTTTAGGCCCGCTTTTTTTTCAAAGCGCAAGTATAAAATTTGCGCAAGATCAAAACCCGCAGCAACAAGATACAGATTCTCAAAATTCTAGTCAAAAAAATCCTGATTCTGGTAAAAGTGACCAACCAAATTTGCCAACAAATCAAACTGATCAGAGTCAAAAAAAAGAAGAAAAAAAAGCTGCGCCAATTACAGAACAGGACCTTAAAAAAAATCAAGACTGATGAAACGCGCAAAAGGAAAACATGATTGACCGTTTTATCCAAAAAGTTGATAATGATATTAAAGCCAAACTTGCTGATATTAACGCAAAAAACGCTGATAATGTCGAACAAAGGCTAGCACAAAGCTTTTTTTGAATTCAACTCCGTTATTATTTTCAAAAAAACCGCGATGGGATCAAAAAAAATCCTCGCGAATATGGCCTTAATATCATAAGCCCTTATGCTTTTGCGAATAATCTTAAACTAAAACGTGGTGATGTAAGTTTTGAAAAAGAAAATTACAAAGGTCTTGAATGAGGGAGTAATGAAAATGATGATTATGGAAAAATCCAAGGGGTAAAAACAGAAAAAGTAACGGAAGTTCCTAACACCTTGAAAGAAAAAAGCTTTGAAGATCGGATAAAAAAATATTTTGAAGGACTAGAATCAGGGTATAAACAATATTTATTCAAAGAAGACGAATTTCCTGTTTATAAAAAGAATTTTAATCTAAATCTTGACCGCGATCGTGTTGATAGTCAAGAAAGTCTTTTGCTTGCTTCAAAGCCACTTGGCCGTGAAGGTATTGGTTCTTGGAATGAATGAATTAAAAACTACTTTGAAAAACAGTCGCTTTTACTTGATTTTTCATTAAATCAAGAACCTAATCCCGATTCTTCGCAATCGGAATTAGAGCAAATTAATTTAGCAATTAAGAAAATTACAAAGCAAACTCCGCCTGATGTTGCCCAAAAACCGGAATTTGAAGTACGAATTGCCCCGGATTTACCGCCAATTGTTGCCGCACAGTATACAAATTTACCAGCAAAAAAAATAATCGAACTTTATAATGCCGCAAGTGAAAGCGGAAAAAGTGAGTTCTTTTTTTTCCTAAACCCGCTAAATTCCCGTTTTAAATATAATATCCAATCGATTCGCGAGGAAAATGGGAAAATTAAAGCAACAATAAAAATCATTGATTTTGTTAACAAAGTTCGCGAATCAAGTGATAAGACAAAATATGAAAAAGTCTATGATAGTTTGGCATATGATGAATTTGAAAATGCAAACATGACCGAAAAGCAGGCAATAACTATGAATTTATATTATTCAAATTTAGGAGTTACTGCCGTAATTGACGAGTTTTTTAAGACTGTTAATGTCGCTGATCAGTTTAGTTTTGACCAAATTCGTTATTATTCTCCTGGTTCACAGACAACAATTTATAATTTCTTTTATTTACTAACGAAAGTTTTTTATAATCCAGCTTTTCTTAACGACCAGAAAAAACTTGCTCGCGAATATATAAATTCTCAATATTCAAGTGTTTTTTCCGCATCACAATTTCAATTTCTTGCTTATCTTAAAAAATCAGAAATTGACAATAACAAAGCCTGATTACATTATTATTTAATTTATTTTATTAATTTATATGTTTTACAAGGCAAATTTCATCAAGCAAGAGTTTTACTTGAGGATAGTAAAAATTCTGATAGCCAAAAAAGTGAAAAAGCAAAAAAACTTGATGAGACTTTAGCAAAATTAAATCTAACTCGCGAAGATATCAATCGTTTTTTTGCTCAAGCCCACCAAAAAATCGCGCTTTTTCATAATGAATCTTACAAACTTACATCAAATTTAGTTAGTTCTTTTTTGGCGATGACTAAATTAGGACGCCAAATTAATCAGTTAAACCAAATTTTAGGTCAGATTGCCTATTTTGGCGAAAAAGATGATAAAAACCCTGAAGAAAAAGCGCAAATATCCGCTGATCCGGTGCAAAATTTTGCTAACCTTATTGAAGAATATCAAATATCAAATACACAGGAATGATTTTACAATAACCTTACTTACTTAATTATCGGGACAATTGCGCTAGTTTTAATTTCGTTTATGACAGTTTCAAGACTTATAATTTATAAAAAAAATCAAAATAACAAAAGCAAAGAAATAAAAGGAGAAAAATAATGGCATTAAAAGTTGCATCAGTTTTAGATTATGTTGTTTTAGTAAAAGGTCAGTATAACTGAAAAGAACAACAATTTTTTCAAGTTAAAAATAAACCGGAAATCAAAGCAGTGGTAATTCAGGCTTCCCAAGAAAAAGCTTATCTGCTTTTTAATAACCAAAAAGGAAAAATTCAGATTAATGATGAACTTGAAGAAATTCCAAATTTTGACAAAATTCCCACATCAATGGAATATTTTGGCAAAATCATCGATTTATCTGGGAATATTATAGAACCTCGATCATTAAGGCCAACAACATTTTTACAATATCGTCATTCTGCTTTTGAAACAGCAGCGGGAGTTTTAAAACGGGAATTACTTGATCGGCAAATTTATACCGGAATTTATGCAATTGATCTTTTTAACCCAATTGGTTTTGGGCAACGCGAATTAATTGTTGGCGACCGGCAAACTGGGAAAACTCATATTGGAATTAACACAATTATTAACCAAAAAAATTCCAAAACAACAAAATGTATTTATGTCTCAATTGGACAAAAACGGCAAAATTTAGTGTCTTTATATCACGATTTTGTAAAAAATGGGGCAATGGAAAACACAATTGTGCTTCATGCGCCCTCAACTAGTCCATTTGAACAATATCTTGCCCCTTATTTTGCAATGGCGCATGCGGAAAACCTTAGTTATAATTACGATGTTCTAATTGTTTTTGACGATCTTACAAAACATGCAAGCGTTTGACGCGAGGTTGCGCTTTTAACAAATCAGCCAATCGGAAAAGAAGCCTTTCCTGCAGATATTTTTTTTGCTCATTCAAAACTTTTAGAAAGAGCAGGAAGGTTTATTGGACGAAAATCGATTACCGCGCTCCCGATTTTGCAAACAGTTGATAATGATATTACTGCACTTGTTTCTTCAAATGTAATTTCGATTACTGATGGTCAAATTATTACCTCTTCTGCTCTTTTTGCTCAAGGAAAAATTCCCGCTGTTAATATTGGTCTTTCCGTTTCGCGGACCGGCTCTTCAGTTCAGACAAGAAATATCCGCACAATTTCTAAGGAAATTTCTTCACTTTATTATAACTATCAAAAACAAATCAAACTTGCTAAACTTGCAAAATTAGACTATGATCTTAATAAAGAAACCGCTGATTTATTATTCAAAGGCTCACAGGTTGAACAATTTTTGGTGCAAAAGGGTTATTCTTATTATTCACAAACAAGTGTTTTGATGGGAATTAAAATAATTTCTTGGGGCCTTTTAAAAGATGTAAAAGATCCAACAAAGGTTGTTGATTTTGTGCATGCACTGGTTGAAAGCGATCCTTTTGCAAGGCAAATTTTTACAAAATATACAAATAATGAATTTGTTGATAATGCCCTTGCTGGTTCTTATTTTGCAAGTGTTGTTAATCAGTTTTTGGCAAAATCAACACAAGATGAGCTCGAAGTCCCGCTTATAATGCCAAAAATGGAAGAATCCTTACTTGATAGTATCATAAAAAAAGCGCAATCATTCGGAGGTAGATAAAAATGATTGGTTATATTTCGCAGATTTGAACTAACGTTGCCGAGGTTAAATTTACAAGTGATTTTGAAAAAATCCAACTAGACCAAGCGCTTGTAATGCATGAGAATAAAACGGTTTTAATTATTAAAAAAATTCTTGACCAGAACACTGTAAGAGCAGTTGTTATTCTCAAGGCTGAACCAATTGCAATTGGCTCTCAAGTTATAAACACACTTAATTTTTTGCAAGTACCAGTTGGTCCTAGTGCCAAAAATCAAGTTTTTAACATTTTATCACAATCGCAAAATACAGCGCAATACCGACCGCAAACAATTCCGATCAATTCAACAATTAATGCAACCAAAGAAAATTTTAACGTAAAACATAAGTTATTAGAAACAGGAATAAAAGCGCTAGATTTTTTTGTGCCGATTTTTGAAGGGTATAAAATCGGAATTTTCGGCGGTGCCGGGGTGGGAAAAACCGTTTTAATGAAGGAAATAATTTTCAATGTTTCAAAACAAAGGCAAAAAGTTTCCTCAATTTTTGTTGGTTCAGGTGAGCGTTCCCGTGAAGGGTTAGAGTTATTTTTAGAACTAAAAGAGTCAAATTTAATGGCAAAATCAACAATGTTTGTTGCGCAAATGAACGAAACTCCTGGCGCTCGGTCAATGATTGTGCCAATGGGAGTAACCGCGGCTGAATATGCTCGTGATTATGAAAAAGAGGATGTACTCTTATTTATTGATAATATCTACCGGTTTATTCAAGCAACAAATGAGATATCATCGGCGCTTGAGAAAAATGTGTCAATCGGTGGGTATCATGCAACTATGGCTTCTGATGTGGCTTTTATTCAAGATAGGTTATATAAAAATGAAAATGGTTCAATTACTTCGTTTCAAACTGTTTTCCTACCAATGGACGATCTCTCCGACCCAGCAGCGATTACTTTGTTTACGCACCTTGATTCTTCTTTTGTGCTTTCCCGTGATAGAATGTCTCGAAATATTTTCCCAGCCTTTGACCCACTTGTGTCAACTTCGAATTCAGTTTCTGTAAACATAATAGGCGAAAGACACTTTAATGCAATAATTGCTGCGAAAGCAATTATGAAAAAATATAAGGATTTAGAGGATGTTATTTTAATTTTAGGGTTTGATGAACTCGATGAGGAAAGCAAAATTATTGTGCGAAAAGCATTACAGCTTGAAAATTTTTTCACTCAAAATTTCTTTATGGCATCTGCTTTTACAAAAGAACCTGGAGTTTATGTCCCATTAGAGAAAACAATTGATTCTGTAATTCGAATTATCGAGGGTGAATTTTTAGATGTTTCTCCAACTGAGTTCGCGTTTATTGGTTCAGTTGATGATTTAGGGAAAAAGGAAAACTAAATTTCGCAGGTTAATTATTTTTTCGCTATTTAAAATTTAAAAAGTCATGTTAATTCATTATTTTTTAGATAAAATTAATACAAAATCGCTACATATTTTAAAAAACTATAAAAATTTTCATTTTTTGAGCAAAGGTTTTTATAGTTTTAATTTTTCAGAATTACCTAAATTAAAAAGGAAAGTCACGAATATCCTAATTTATACAGTTTTTAATTGAACGGTGATTATTTTAAGAATAAATGTTTGAAAAAAAGCATCCACAATTTTTTCATTTTAAAACTTAAAAATCTATTTTTCAGGTTATAATGTAAATCAACATATTATAAAAAGCACCCGGAAATTTTATTGCAAATTTTTGAGTTTTTTGATATAATTTCAAAAAGATGAAAACATCAAAAACCCGTTTTTTATTTGTTTTAGATCTTGACGGAACCGTTTTATCAGATAGCGCAAATTCGGAAATTCATCCTGATACTGAAGCGGAAATTAAAAAAGCGGTTGAATTAGGTCATGTCGTTTGTATTTTAACTGGAAGACCATGAAGGTCAACAAAGCCCATATATGAAAGACTTGGGTTAAACACGATTGTTGCTAACTTTAATGGCGCTTTTGTGCATAATCCAACTGACAATGATTTTGTTCCGATCATAAATTATATAAATTTAAATGATATTTTATACATTATGGGCGATAAGCGTGTAAGAGCCGAGATTTCTAATATCGCAATCGAAGGTCCAGGGTGAGCAAAAATTAAAAAGCGAGATCAACAACTTGAACAAGTTTTTGGCTTTAACCACCTGCCCAATTTAAAGCCCGGACTTAATTTTCACCGTATACCTTTAAAACCGACCTGTTTGATTTTTGATACTAAACCAACAACGAATGTAAGCGAATTTAAAATTTATTTAGAGCGAAGATATGGCGATTTAGGAGAGTTTTCTGCCTGATCTAAAGGGGAAAACCACACTTTTGTATTTGACATGACTGCAATCGGGGTCAATAAATCAAAAGCAGTTTCGATGTTATCACGTTATTATAAAATTGATCTTGATAATATAATCTCAATTGGCGATAGTTATAATGATATTGGAATGTTTATGGTTTCAACAATTTCGGTGGCAATGAAAAATTCGCCTCCACAGGTGAAAAAACAGGCAACAGTTATTCTCAATAAAAGTAACAAAGAAGGTGGAGTCGGGGATTATATCAGACGTTTTTTAAAAAATCCACAAAAAGAAATTGAAAAATCAAAAAAAATTAAGGATATTCGTTCAGCTGTTACAGTAGGAACAATTGATTATTAAAAAATGACATTTAAAAAAATAGCAATTTATGGCGGAACTTTTAATCCAGTCCACAAAGCGCATATACAAATTGCGCAAAAAGCAATAGAATTTTTGGATTTAGACAAACTTTTTTTTGTTCCTAATTATTTGAATCCGTTAAAAAAAAGAGCAAAAAACATTGCAGATCCAGATTTTCGTTATGAAATGCTTAAATTAGTCCAAATTGAGAAAACAGAAGTATCAGATTTTGAAATTAAAGCAAAAAAAATTAGCTATACAATCGATACGGTTAACTATTTTGCTAAAAAGTATCCTGAATCAAAGCTATTTTTAATTATTGGTTCGGATAATCTTCGCAATTTTAAATTGTGAAAAAATTATTCTCAAATTCTGGAAAAAGTCCAACTTGTTGTTTTTGCGCGGAAAAATTATCCTAATTTACGACGACTTAAACTTTATAATGCCCTAATTTTGCCAACAAAACCTCCTAATTTTAGTTCCTCTGAGATTAGAAAAGGTGATTTTTCAGGTCTGGATTTAAAGGTTCGCGCATTTATTGGCAAGAATTTCCTTTATGCTGATGCAATTCTAACCAGTTTTCTAGGAAATTCGCCAAGATTAATACATTCAAAAAATACTGCCAGACTTGCAAAAGAGTATGCAAAAATCAATAATTTAGATTCAAAATTAGCCTATTATGCTGGCTTATTTCATGATCTTACAAAAAAATGAACAAAAAGCCAGCATCTTGATTTTTTAAAGTCTCAAAAAATTGAAACAAAAAATTTACGTGAATACCAATTACATCAACTTTCAGCCGCAATTTGGCTCAAAAATATTTATTTTTTACCTTTTGATCAAATAATTAAAGCAATTTCGTGTCATACAAGCCTTTGTTTTGAAATGTCCTTGTTTGATAAAATGGTCTATGTCGCAGATAAATTAGCCCGTGGTCGGAGATTTTTAGGAGTGCAAAAATTACGTGCTCTTGCACGACAAGATCTTGAAAAAGCATTTAAAAAATTGGTAAAAATGTCCCAAAACCACCATAAAGACGCCCCAAATTCACCGGAGCAAAATCTAATCTATGAAAAACACCAAAATTAGGACAGCAATTTTTTATGCCGATGTTCATGAGGCGCAAAATTTAGAACACTTTGGCGCAAAATTTCTTAGAAATTATAAAGTTTTTTCTAAAGAAATTTCACTTTGAGAGTATAAAAATCACGCTTTTTTTTATATAAATTCAGGAATTGGTCTTATTAATGCAGCAATCTTTGCTCAAAAAATTATAGCTAAATTTATGATTACAAATATAATTAACTATGGCGCATGTGGGGCAAATGCGACAGTTGATTTTTATAAAATGAAAAATCAGTTAATTTTTCCGGAAAAATTCTACCTTTTAGATGTTAAAACTCCTTGATATCCACCAGGGCAACTTCCATATGAGCCTGAATTTTATCAAAACAATAAAATCGGTAAAAATTCTATTCTTGGATCTTCGAATAGTTTCATTTTTAAAAAAGAGCAAGTTAGTGAGTTTACATTTGTTAGTTTTTTTGATATGGAAGCTTTTGCTTTTGCGCAAGTAAGTGAGAAAAATAATTCAAATTTTTATTGTATAAAATATTTAACGGATCAAATTGAAAATAATTCGGAAATAGAAGAGGTTAATTTAGCGATAAAAAAAGGCTCCAAAAAAGCAGTTAAATTTGTATTAGAACTACTTTCACAACTCTAATTTTTCTTCCTTTTAAGCATCTTGATTTTAAAATGTTAGTTAATTTATAGTATTTTTTAATTTTACATATTAGCTAGCGCTAAATTTTTAAATTATGATATACGTTCTGGATATCTTCATCATCAAGGAAATTATCGATTTGGTTTAAAATTTTCTCTGTAGTTTCCTGGTCCAATTCTACTCGCGTGCTAGGGAAATAACTAATTTCAACAGCCCTAAAATTTAGTGAAAATCTTTTTTCAAGTTCCGTTTTTAGTTCATTAATTTTTCGTGGGTCACAATAGATTAAATAACTTTCTTTATTGACTTCAAAATCGTTTGCACCATTTTCAAGAGAAAAAAGCATTAAATCTTCTTCTTTTATTTCGCCTTTTGCAATTTCAAGGTAACCTTTTTGCTCAAATAAATAAGGAATTGAATTTTGTTTTCCAATTTGGCCATTTGCCCGGCGAAAAAGCGCTTGTAAGGAAGCAATTGCGCGATTAACATTATCGGTGAGTAGTATAATAATAACGCTAATTCCGTGAGATAAAGTTCCTGAATAAATTATTTCTTTGTAATTTTCGCCGTTATTAGTTGACCCTTCGCCTTTTGCAATTGCTTTTTCAATATTTGATTTTGGCATTGATTTAGCACGTGCTTTGGAAATAATTAGTCTTAATGATGGATTTGAATTCGGATCGGATCCGCCTTTTGCGACTGCAACCATTATTTCTTTAGAAAATTTATTAAAAACTTTCGCTTTAAGGGCATCTTGGGCACCTTTTCGGTGTTTGATATTTGCTCATTTTGAATGTCCAGCCATTAAATTTCTCCTAATTTTTTCAAAGGTCGCGGAATTTTATCTCTTTTATGTTTGCTTGAATTGTGTAATTTAGTGATCTTATCACGGATTTCTTTAGTTACTAGATTTGGGTTTTGAAAAAAAAGGTCTAATTCTTGATAGCTAAATCCCATTTCTGCTTCATCAGTTTGATTTTCTCAAAGATTTGCGCTTGGTTTTTTCTTAACTATTGTTTCTGGAATGGCGATTTTTGTTGCAAGTTGTAAGACTTCCGTTTTAGTTAAATTAACAATTGGCAATAAATCAGCACCACCATCGCCATATTTTGTAAAATATCCAAGATACATTTCCGAAAAATTATCTGTTCCTAATACCAAATAATCAAATTCTTGGGCAAAAGCGTATAGCGAAAGCATTCTAAGACGAGGTTGAATATTAGAAGTTGCTAATTTGTTTTTTAAATTAAACTGCGTTTTTAAAATTTCAAAAGCCGGTTTTAGGTTAATTTCTTTACTTATTATGTTAAATTTTTCAACTAATAACTGAATATCAGATTTGTCATTTTCCATATCCCGAATTGGCATTATAAGACCAATATGTGAATCAGGAAAAGCATTTTTTGCTAAAACAGCAACTAAAGCCGAGTCAACGCCCCCGGAAATTCCAAAAATAACACCCTTTTTATTCGCTTTTTTAACTTTCTTTTTGATTCACGCAACGAGGTAGTTAAAATAGTTTTGTAAATCTTGTTTATTTTTCATAATAAAACTTTAAGAATTATAACACAAAATTAACTTTATTAACAAAACAAACATTAAGCAAACAGAATATTAATCTTTGGATTTACCCTTCTTCTAGTGAAAAATATACACAAAACTTTTTTGATCAAATCGAAGCAAAAATTTTTGAAAATTGAAACGAAAAAGATTTCATAATCCCACTTGGCGAGCGCGCTATTAATTTCGCCAAACAAAAAAATATGGAAATTCTTGCAAGCTTTGAAAATTTAGATAATATCTTTTCAAATTCGGAAAAAATCGGCGAAATTATTCAATACGGAATTAAAAACCGCCAATTTTCGAGTGTAAAAATGGCCGTTTATTCTAATAAAATTCCGAATTATATCGCAACAATATTTCCTTTAAACCAATTTGAATTCAAAATCGAAGCGAGCCAAACTACATTAAAAGAAATTGAAAAAAATCTTGAAAAAATTCGTTTTTTCCCCAATTTTGAGGAATTTTATCAAAGTCAAATTCTTAGCTATTTTGTCTCATCGGTTCAAATTTTGCTTTTGGAGTCGCAATTTATTGTCTATAAAAATAAATTAATCCACGAAAATACGCTTTTAAAAGAAATTGAAGAAAAAATTCACCAACTAAAAACATCAATTCTCAAAATTGAACGCGAACTTGAGATTGAAGAACTCAATGTCATCAAGCGAAAACCGAAAGGAGTTTTTTAAATGGATACAAAACTTTGAAATTTCCGGATTTTAACACCGGAAAATAAGTTTGTTAGTTTTAAAAACTGCAAAATTTGAATTAATATTGAACAAGAAAAATATTTTGCGCCAATTCAACCTTTTATTGTTTCAAATTTAGAATTTTCGCTTTTAAAAATCGAAATTTCTGTTGGAATCTTTTATTTTTTTGCTCATCGCTCACTTTTGTATTCACTTGAGGATTCGGTTTTTTTGCATCTTTTTGAGGATTTAGTTTTTTATAAAGTTGATAAAAAAGAATTTCATATTCAAAAAAAAGCGCTTGAAAGAACTAAAAATACACTTTTATATAAGCTCCAACTGCAGGCAAATTTAGAAATTAACTCAAATATTGAATTATACAAAGACTACCAACTAGCAAAACAAAAAAACGAAGAAGCCCGGCTTAAAGAGCTGTTTTTTTTAGTTAAAACGGGGGTAGATTATGCCTAAAAAGTTAAAAAATAAGCTTATTTTTTGCAGTTTTTTCCCAGTTTTGTTTTTAGGCCCGCTTTTTTTTCAAAGCGCAAGTATAAAATTTGCGCAAGATCAAAACCCGCAGCAACAAGATACAGATTCTCAAAATTCTAGTCAAAAAAATCCTGATTCTGGTAAAAGTGACCAACCAAATTTGCCAACAAATCAAACTGATCAGAGTCAAAAAAAAGAAGAAAAAAAAGCTGCGCCAATTACAGAACAGGACCTTAAAAAAAATCAAGACTGATGAAACGCGCAAAAGGAAAACATGATTGACCGTTTTATCCAAAAAGTTGATAATGATATTAAAGCCAAACTTGCTGATATTAACGCAAAAAACGCTGATAATGTCGAACAAAGGCTAGCACAAAGCTTTTTTTGAATTCAACTCCGTTATTATTTTCAAAAAAACCGCGATGGGATCAAAAAAAATCCTCGCGAATATGGCCTTAATATCATAAGCCCTTATGCTTTTGCGAATAATCTTAAACTAAAACGTGGTGATGTAAGTTTTGAAAAAGAAAATTACAAAGGTCTTGAATGAGGGAGTAATGAAAATGATGATTATGGAAAAATCCAAGGGGTAAAAACAGAAAAAGTAACGGAAGTTCCTAACACCTTGAAAGAAAAAAGCTTTGAAGATCGGATAAAAAAATATTTTGAAGGACTAGAATCAGGGTATAAACAATATTTATTCAAAGAAGACGAATTTCCTGTTTATAAAAAGAATTTTAATCTAAATCTTGACCGCGATCGTGTTGATAGTCAAGAAAGTCTTTTGCTTGCTTCAAAGCCACTTGGCCGTGAAGGTATTGGTTCTTGGAATGAATGAATTAAAAACTACTTTGAAAAACAGTCGCTTTTACTTGATTTTTCATTAAATCAAGAACCTAATCCCGATTCTTCGCAATCGGAATTAGAGCAAATTAATTTAGCAATTAAGAAAATTACAAAGCAAACTCCGCCTGATGTTGCCCAAAAACCGGAATTTGAAGTACGAATTGCCCCGGATTTACCGCCAATTGTTGCCGCACAGTATACAAATTTACCAGCAAAAAAAATAATCGAACTTTATAATGCCGCAAGTGAAAGCGGAAAAAGTGAGTTCTTTTTTTTCCTAAACCCGCTAAATTCCCGTTTTAAATATAATATCCAATCGATTCGCGAGGAAAATGGGAAAATTAAAGCAACAATAAAAATCATTGATTTTGTTAACAAAGTTCGCGAATCAAGTGATAAGACAAAATATGAAAAAGTCTATGATAGTTTGGCATATGATGAATTTGAAAATGCAAACATGACCGAAAAGCAGGCAATAACTATGAATTTATATTATTCAAATTTAGGAGTTACTGCCGTAATTGACGAGTTTTTTAAGACTGTTAATGTCGCTGATCAGTTTAGTTTTGACCAAATTCGTTATTATTCTCCTGGTTCACAGACAACAATTTATAATTTCTTTTATTTACTAACGAAAGTTTTTTATAATCCAGCTTTTCTTAACGACCAGAAAAAACTTGCTCGCGAATATATAAATTCTCAATATTCAAGTGTTTTTTCCGCATCACAATTTCAATTTCTTGCTTATCTTAAAAAATCAGAAATTGACAATAACAAAGCCTGATTACATTATTATTTAATTTATTTTATTAATTTATATGTTTTACAAGGCAAATTTCATCAAGCAAGAGTTTTACTTGAGGATAGTAAAAATTCTGATAGCCAAAAAAGTGAAAAAGCAAAAAAACTTGATGAGACTTTAGCAAAATTAAATCTAACTCGCGAAGATATCAATCGTTTTTTTGCTCAAGCCCACCAAAAAATCGCGCTTTTTCATAATGAATCTTACAAACTTACATCAAATTTAGTTAGTTCTTTTTTGGCGATGACTAAATTAGGACGCCAAATTAATCAGTTAAACCAAATTTTAGGTCAGATTGCCTATTTTGGCGAAAAAGATGATAAAAACCCTGAAGAAAAAGCGCAAATATCCGCTGATCCGGTGCAAAATTTTGCTAACCTTATTGAAGAATATCAAATATCAAATACACAGGAATGATTTTACAATAACCTTACTTACTTAATTATCGGGACAATTGCGCTAGTTTTAATTTCGTTTATGACAGTTTCAAGACTTATAATTTATAAAAAAAATCAAAATAACAAAAGCAAAGAAATAAAAGGAGAAAAATAATGGCATTAAAAGTTGCATCAGTTTTAGATTATGTTGTTTTAGTAAAAGGTCAGTATAACTGAAAAGAACAACAATTTTTTCAAGTTAAAAATAAACCGGAAATCAAAGCAGTGGTAATTCAGGCTTCCCAAGAAAAAGCTTATCTGCTTTTTAATAACCAAAAAGGAAAAATTCAGATTAATGATGAACTTGAAGAAATTCCAAATTTTGACAAAATTCCCACATCAATGGAATATTTTGGCAAAATCATCGATTTATCTGGGAATATTATAGAACCTCGATCATTAAGGCCAACAACATTTTTACAATATCGTCATTCTGCTTTTGAAACAGCAGCGGGAGTTTTAAAACGGGAATTACTTGATCGGCAAATTTATACCGGAATTTATGCAATTGATCTTTTTAACCCAATTGGTTTTGGGCAACGCGAATTAATTGTTGGCGACCGGCAAACTGGGAAAACTCATATTGGAATTAACACAATTATTAACCAAAAAAATTCCAAAACAACAAAATGTATTTATGTCTCAATTGGACAAAAACGGCAAAATTTAGTGTCTTTATATCACGATTTTGTAAAAAATGGGGCAATGGAAAACACAATTGTGCTTCATGCGCCCTCAACTAGTCCATTTGAACAATATCTTGCCCCTTATTTTGCAATGGCGCATGCGGAAAACCTTAGTTATAATTACGATGTTCTAATTGTTTTTGACGATCTTACAAAACATGCAAGCGTTTGACGCGAGGTTGCGCTTTTAACAAATCAGCCAATCGGAAAAGAAGCCTTTCCTGCAGATATTTTTTTTGCTCATTCAAAACTTTTAGAAAGAGCAGGAAGGTTTATTGGACGAAAATCGATTACCGCGCTCCCGATTTTGCAAACAGTTGATAATGATATTACTGCACTTGTTTCTTCAAATGTAATTTCGATTACTGATGGTCAAATTATTACCTCTTCTGCTCTTTTTGCTCAAGGAAAAATTCCCGCTGTTAATATTGGTCTTTCCGTTTCGCGGACCGGCTCTTCAGTTCAGACAAGAAATATCCGCACAATTTCTAAGGAAATTTCTTCACTTTATTATAACTATCAAAAACAAATCAAACTTGCTAAACTTGCAAAATTAGACTATGATCTTAATAAAGAAACCGCTGATTTATTATTCAAAGGCTCACAGGTTGAACAATTTTTGGTGCAAAAGGGTTATTCTTATTATTCACAAACAAGTGTTTTGATGGGAATTAAAATAATTTCTTGGGGCCTTTTAAAAGATGTAAAAGATCCAACAAAGGTTGTTGATTTTGTGCATGCACTGGTTGAAAGCGATCCTTTTGCAAGGCAAATTTTTACAAAATATACAAATAATGAATTTGTTGATAATGCCCTTGCTGGTTCTTATTTTGCAAGTGTTGTTAATCAGTTTTTGGCAAAATCAACACAAGATGAGCTCGAAGTCCCGCTTATAATGCCAAAAATGGAAGAATCCTTACTTGATAGTATCATAAAAAAAGCGCAATCATTCGGAGGTAGATAAAAATGATTGGTTATATTTCGCAGATTTGAACTAACGTTGCCGAGGTTAAATTTACAAGTGATTTTGAAAAAATCCAACTAGACCAAGCGCTTGTAATGCATGAGAATAAAACGGTTTTAATTATTAAAAAAATTCTTGACCAGAACACTGTAAGAGCAGTTGTTATTCTCAAGGCTGAACCAATTGCAATTGGCTCTCAAGTTATAAACACACTTAATTTTTTGCAAGTACCAGTTGGTCCTAGTGCCAAAAATCAAGTTTTTAACATTTTATCACAATCGCAAAATACAGCGCAATACCGACCGCAAACAATTCCGATCAATTCAACAATTAATGCAACCAAAGAAAATTTTAACGTAAAACATAAGTTATTAGAAACAGGAATAAAAGCGCTAGATTTTTTTGTGCCGATTTTTGAAGGGTATAAAATCGGAATTTTCGGCGGTGCCGGGGTGGGAAAAACCGTTTTAATGAAGGAAATAATTTTCAATGTTTCAAAACAAAGGCAAAAAGTTTCCTCAATTTTTGTTGGTTCAGGTGAGCGTTCCCGTGAAGGGTTAGAGTTATTTTTAGAACTAAAAGAGTCAAATTTAATGGCAAAATCAACAATGTTTGTTGCGCAAATGAACGAAACTCCTGGCGCTCGGTCAATGATTGTGCCAATGGGAGTAACCGCGGCTGAATATGCTCGTGATTATGAAAAAGAGGATGTACTCTTATTTATTGATAATATCTACCGGTTTATTCAAGCAACAAATGAGATATCATCGGCGCTTGAGAAAAATGTGTCAATCGGTGGGTATCATGCAACTATGGCTTCTGATGTGGCTTTTATTCAAGATAGGTTATATAAAAATGAAAATGGTTCAATTACTTCGTTTCAAACTGTTTTCCTACCAATGGACGATCTCTCCGACCCAGCAGCGATTACTTTGTTTACGCACCTTGATTCTTCTTTTGTGCTTTCCCGTGATAGAATGTCTCGAAATATTTTCCCAGCCTTTGACCCACTTGTGTCAACTTCGAATTCAGTTTCTGTAAACATAATAGGCGAAAGACACTTTAATGCAATAATTGCTGCGAAAGCAATTATGAAAAAATATAAGGATTTAGAGGATGTTATTTTAATTTTAGGGTTTGATGAACTCGATGAGGAAAGCAAAATTATTGTGCGAAAAGCATTACAGCTTGAAAATTTTTTCACTCAAAATTTCTTTATGGCATCTGCTTTTACAAAAGAACCTGGAGTTTATGTCCCATTAGAGAAAACAATTGATTCTGTAATTCGAATTATCGAGGGTGAATTTTTAGATGTTTCTCCAACTGAGTTCGCGTTTATTGGTTCAGTTGATGATTTAGGGAAAAAGGAAAACTAAATTTCGCAGGTTAATTATTTTTTCGCTATTTAAAATTTAAAAAGTCATGTTAATTCATTATTTTTTAGATAAAATTAATACAAAATCGCTACATATTTTAAAAAACTATAAAAATTTTCATTTTTTGAGCAAAGGTTTTTATAGTTTTAATTTTTCAGAATTACCTAAATTAAAAAGGAAAGTCACGAATATCCTAATTTATACAGTTTTTAATTGAACGGTGATTATTTTAAGAATAAATGTTTGAAAAAAAGCATCCACAATTTTTTCATTTTAAAACTTAAAAATCTATTTTTCAGGTTATAATGTAAATCAACATATTATAAAAAGCACCCGGAAATTTTATTGCAAATTTTTGAGTTTTTTGATATAATTTCAAAAAGATGAAAACATCAAAAACCCGTTTTTTATTTGTTTTAGATCTTGACGGAACCGTTTTATCAGATAGCGCAAATTCGGAAATTCATCCTGATACTGAAGCGGAAATTAAAAAAGCGGTTGAATTAGGTCATGTCGTTTGTATTTTAACTGGAAGACCATGAAGGTCAACAAAGCCCATATATGAAAGACTTGGGTTAAACACGATTGTTGCTAACTTTAATGGCGCTTTTGTGCATAATCCAACTGACAATGATTTTGTTCCGATCATAAATTATATAAATTTAAATGATATTTTATACATTATGGGCGATAAGCGTGTAAGAGCCGAGATTTCTAATATCGCAATCGAAGGTCCAGGGTGAGCAAAAATTAAAAAGCGAGATCAACAACTTGAACAAGTTTTTGGCTTTAACCACCTGCCCAATTTAAAGCCCGGACTTAATTTTCACCGTATACCTTTAAAACCGACCTGTTTGATTTTTGATACTAAACCAACAACGAATGTAAGCGAATTTAAAATTTATTTAGAGCGAAGATATGGCGATTTAGGAGAGTTTTCTGCCTGATCTAAAGGGGAAAACCACACTTTTGTATTTGACATGACTGCAATCGGGGTCAATAAATCAAAAGCAGTTTCGATGTTATCACGTTATTATAAAATTGATCTTGATAATATAATCTCAATTGGCGATAGTTATAATGATATTGGAATGTTTATGGTTTCAACAATTTCGGTGGCAATGAAAAATTCGCCTCCACAGGTGAAAAAACAGGCAACAGTTATTCTCAATAAAAGTAACAAAGAAGGTGGAGTCGGGGATTATATCAGACGTTTTTTAAAAAATCCACAAAAAGAAATTGAAAAATCAAAAAAAATTAAGGATATTCGTTCAGCTGTTACAGTAGGAACAATTGATTATTAAAAAATGACATTTAAAAAAATAGCAATTTATGGCGGAACTTTTAATCCAGTCCACAAAGCGCATATACAAATTGCGCAAAAAGCAATAGAATTTTTGGATTTAGACAAACTTTTTTTTGTTCCTAATTATTTGAATCCGTTAAAAAAAAGAGCAAAAAACATTGCAGATCCAGATTTTCGTTATGAAATGCTTAAATTAGTCCAAATTGAGAAAACAGAAGTATCAGATTTTGAAATTAAAGCAAAAAAAATTAGCTATACAATCGATACGGTTAACTATTTTGCTAAAAAGTATCCTGAATCAAAGCTATTTTTAATTATTGGTTCGGATAATCTTCGCAATTTTAAATTGTGAAAAAATTATTCTCAAATTCTGGAAAAAGTCCAACTTGTTGTTTTTGCGCGGAAAAATTATCCTAATTTACGACGACTTAAACTTTATAATGCCCTAATTTTGCCAACAAAACCTCCTAATTTTAGTTCCTCTGAGATTAGAAAAGGTGATTTTTCAGGTCTGGATTTAAAGGTTCGCGCATTTATTGGCAAGAATTTCCTTTATGCTGATGCAATTCTAACCAGTTTTCTAGGAAATTCGCCAAGATTAATACATTCAAAAAATACTGCCAGACTTGCAAAAGAGTATGCAAAAATCAATAATTTAGATTCAAAATTAGCCTATTATGCTGGCTTATTTCATGATCTTACAAAAAAATGAACAAAAAGCCAGCATCTTGATTTTTTAAAGTCTCAAAAAATTGAAACAAAAAATTTACGTGAATACCAATTACATCAACTTTCAGCCGCAATTTGGCTCAAAAATATTTATTTTTTACCTTTTGATCAAATAATTAAAGCAATTTCGTGTCATACAAGCCTTTGTTTTGAAATGTCCTTGTTTGATAAAATGGTCTATGTCGCAGATAAATTAGCCCGTGGTCGGAGATTTTTAGGAGTGCAAAAATTACGTGCTCTTGCACGACAAGATCTTGAAAAAGCATTTAAAAAATTGGTAAAAATGTCCCAAAACCACCATAAAGACGCCCCAAATTCACCGGAGCAAAATCTAATCTATGAAAAACACCAAAATTAGGACAGCAATTTTTTATGCCGATGTTCATGAGGCGCAAAATTTAGAACACTTTGGCGCAAAATTTCTTAGAAATTATAAAGTTTTTTCTAAAGAAATTTCACTTTGAGAGTATAAAAATCACGCTTTTTTTTATATAAATTCAGGAATTGGTCTTATTAATGCAGCAATCTTTGCTCAAAAAATTATAGCTAAATTTATGATTACAAATATAATTAACTATGGCGCATGTGGGGCAAATGCGACAGTTGATTTTTATAAAATGAAAAATCAGTTAATTTTTCCGGAAAAATTCTACCTTTTAGATGTTAAAACTCCTTGATATCCACCAGGGCAACTTCCATATGAGCCTGAATTTTATCAAAACAATAAAATCGGTAAAAATTCTATTCTTGGATCTTCGAATAGTTTCATTTTTAAAAAAGAGCAAGTTAGTGAGTTTACATTTGTTAGTTTTTTTGATATGGAAGCTTTTGCTTTTGCGCAAGTAAGTGAGAAAAATAATTCAAATTTTTATTGTATAAAATATTTAACGGATCAAATTGAAAATAATTCGGAAATAGAAGAGGTTAATTTAGCGATAAAAAAAGGCTCCAAAAAAGCAGTTAAATTTGTATTAGAACTACTTTCACAACTCTAATTTTTCTTCCTTTTAAGCATCTTGATTTTAAAATGTTAGTTAATTTATAGTATTTTTTAATTTTACATATTAGCTAGCGCTAAATTTTTAAATTATGATATACGTTCTGGATATCTTCATCATCAAGGAAATTATCGATTTGGTTTAAAATTTTCTCTGTAGTTTCCTGGTCCAATTCTACTCGCGTGCTAGGGAAATAACTAATTTCAACAGCCCTAAAATTTAGTGAAAATCTTTTTTCAAGTTCCGTTTTTAGTTCATTAATTTTTCGTGGGTCACAATAGATTAAATAACTTTCTTTATTGACTTCAAAATCGTTTGCACCATTTTCAAGAGAAAAAAGCATTAAATCTTCTTCTTTTATTTCGCCTTTTGCAATTTCAAGGTAACCTTTTTGCTCAAATAAATAAGGAATTGAATTTTGTTTTCCAATTTGGCCATTTGCCCGGCGAAAAAGCGCTTGTAAGGAAGCAATTGCGCGATTAACATTATCGGTGAGTAGTATAATAATAACGCTAATTCCGTGAGATAAAGTTCCTGAATAAATTATTTCTTTGTAATTTTCGCCGTTATTAGTTGACCCTTCGCCTTTTGCAATTGCTTTTTCAATATTTGATTTTGGCATTGATTTAGCACGTGCTTTGGAAATAATTAGTCTTAATGATGGATTTGAATTCGGATCGGATCCGCCTTTTGCGACTGCAACCATTATTTCTTTAGAAAATTTATTAAAAACTTTCGCTTTAAGGGCATCTTGGGCACCTTTTCGGTGTTTGATATTTGCTCATTTTGAATGTCCAGCCATTAAATTTCTCCTAATTTTTTCAAAGGTCGCGGAATTTTATCTCTTTTATGTTTGCTTGAATTGTGTAATTTAGTGATCTTATCACGGATTTCTTTAGTTACTAGATTTGGGTTTTGAAAAAAAAGGTCTAATTCTTGATAGCTAAATCCCATTTCTGCTTCATCAGTTTGATTTTCTCAAAGATTTGCGCTTGGTTTTTTCTTAACTATTGTTTCTGGAATGGCGATTTTTGTTGCAAGTTGTAAGACTTCCGTTTTAGTTAAATTAACAATTGGCAATAAATCAGCACCACCATCGCCATATTTTGTAAAATATCCAAGATACATTTCCGAAAAATTATCTGTTCCTAATACCAAATAATCAAATTCTTGGGCAAAAGCGTATAGCGAAAGCATTCTAAGACGAGGTTGAATATTAGAAGTTGCTAATTTGTTTTTTAAATTAAACTGCGTTTTTAAAATTTCAAAAGCCGGTTTTAGGTTAATTTCTTTACTTATTATGTTAAATTTTTCAACTAATAACTGAATATCAGATTTGTCATTTTCCATATCCCGAATTGGCATTATAAGACCAATATGTGAATCAGGAAAAGCATTTTTTGCTAAAACAGCAACTAAAGCCGAGTCAACGCCCCCGGAAATTCCAAAAATAACACCCTTTTTATTCGCTTTTTTAACTTTCTTTTTGATTCACGCAACGAGGTAGTTAAAATAGTTTTGTAAATCTTGTTTATTTTTCATAATAAAACTTTAAGAATTATAACACAAAATTAACTTTTTAGGTGTTAAAGCAGAAACTTAATAAAATTATTATAAAAAAAACCTAAAATTTTACTTATTTTTTGAATTTTTGCAAAATTCTTGCTAAACTAGCTTGATTTTTTTAATTATGTCGAATGAGATTGACTGATTCAAGATATTTTATAACTTCTTTTTCAGTTGCAAATTCTAATGCTTTTTTTGCGACTTGTTCCATCTGATGATAATTTAGTTCCGAAATTAGCTTTTTAACTTTTAAAACACTACTTGCAGAAACCGAAAATTCATCAAGTCCTAAACCTAATAAAAGTGGAATTGCATTAATATCACCAGCCATTTCGCCACACATCCCTACTCATTTGCCTTTTTTATGAGCGCTATCAATTGTCATTTTAATAAGTTTTAGTAGTCCAGGATTTAAAGTTTGGTATAAATAGGCAACTTTTTCATTCATGCGATCGGCTGCAAAAGAATATTGAATTAAGTCGTTAGTGCCAATTGAAAAAAAATCAACATGTTCGGCAAATTTTTCAGCAAGAATTGCTGATATCGGAATTTCGATCATAATTCCGATTTTAATATTCTCACGTTTTGCTATCCGCGGATTTTTTGCATAAATTTCTGTATAAACTTCCTCAAAAATAGCCTTTGCAGCAAAAAATTCGTCAAGAGTTGCAATCATTGGGAACATAATTGCAATATTGCCAAATTCTGATGCACGCACTATTGCTCTTAGTTGAGTTTTAAAAATTTCGACTTTATCAAGCGATAGCCGAATCGCGCGATAGCCTAAAAAAGGGTTCATTTCCTTTGAAAAATCAAAGTATTTTAAGGTTTTATCCCCCCCAATATCAAGTGTACGAACAATCACTTTTTTTGGCCTTAAATTTTCAAGGACAGTTTTATAACTTAGAAATTGTTCATCTTCTGTTGGTCAGTTCTGTTTATCCATATATAGAAATTCTGAACGAAATAGGCCAATTTCATCAGCATTGACTTTTTTAGCAGCAAAGGCGTCTTCAACTGAGCCAATATTTGCGGCAATTACTACTTTTTTACCATCAAAACTTGTTGATTTTTTATATAAAAACTCTTTTAGTTTTGCTTTTTCACGTTCAAAATTTTCTTTTTGAATTTTAAATTCGCTAATTTCTTGCTCATTTGGGTTTATGATTCCCTGTCCAAGATCGCCATTCATTGCAATAATATCGCCATTTTCGACTTTTTCTAAAATATTTCCAATTCCTAAAATTGCTGGAATTTCTAAGCTTCGTGCCATAATTGCAGAATGCGAAGTTTTAGAACCAATATTGGTGGCAAAACCTTTGACAAATTCGTTAAGTTGCGCAGTATCTGAAGGTTTTAAATCATCAGCGACAATTATTATGTCTGTATCGATAGTGCTAAGATCTAAAATGTTTAAATTTAGTATGTTTTTAATAATTCTTTGTGATGCATCTTTGATATCGCTAGCTCGTGCCATCAAATATTCATCACCGGTTTCGAGCAAAAAATTAGTATGGTTTTTTGCAGTTTCTTTTAAAGAATAAGCGGCAGAATAACCTTGCTTGATTAGATTTATTGTATCATCTTCTAGAACAGGATCTGTTGCGATTAGAATATGAGCATCAAGAATTTCGAGTTCATCTTTTGCTAACTTAGTGGCTAGTTTTTTAATTTTTTCAATTTGCTTTACAGATTTTTTAACACCATCGTGAAAAAGTTTAACTTCAGCATCGATATTTTTTACTTTTTCATCGCTAATTTCAATTTTTTGCTCAACTAGTTTAAAAACTTTTGCAATTGAAATTCCACTTGAAGCACCAATTCCTTTGAATTTATGAGAATGAAGTTTTGCCATTTTATACCTTCTTTTTTAGAAAAAATATGTCTAGTGAACAAAATTATAAATTATTTTGTCAAAAACTAATAAAAATAACACCACTTAATGAGATATTTTTTACAAAAAACAGCCAAAATAAATCTGAATTTTTTATCTAAATACAAACTAATAAAAAAAATAACATAAATTTTGTTATTTTTTTTATTTAAAATTTTGCTTTGCTTTTTAATTTTCAAAAAGCAAAGCAAAATGAACCATCATGTTAATTGTTCAAATATTTGTTAACAAGGTTAATTAGATCAGTTTTTTTTCACATAAATTGGATTAATTTTTGCTGTTCTGATTTATTTAGTTCAATATTTTTAGTTTCAATTTGTCCAAAAAGATTAATTTTAACAGGTAGCGAAAAAAAATCGTTTTTAATATTATAAAAAGAATCAACTCAACAATTTAAAAGAAAAAAATTTTGTCTTTGCTGGAAAATATCTAACAAAATTGTTAACAAAATTGATGCTAATAACCAATTTTCAGGTGTTTTTCTAATAATTTTTTCTAAACTTTTATCGTTAATTTTCTGGATAATTTTTTCAAATGATTCAATTTTTTCTTTTATTAAATTTTTATTTTCAAATTCTTGGACAATTAAAAATCCATGGCCTAAATCACCGAAAACAAAAAAGTTGCCATTTTTTGCAACGTCTATTTCTGATTTTTTTAAAAACGAATCAAAGCTAATATTTTCTAAAACTGAACCAATTCCAAAGACTTTTTTGCCAATAAGCCCTGAAGAATCGCTAAAAATTTTACACAGAATTGCGTTATTATAACCTAAAACAAAGGCAATTCCGTTAAAATTTGAATTCCTAACTAAATAGCCTATTTTATAAATTCATTCAGCATTTTCAATTGCAAGATCGCTTAAATTCATTCCAGGAACTAAACTTTGGTTTGGCTCAACTATCAGAATATCCGCATTTTCTAAATTTTGATAATTTTTGAAATATATTTTATTCTTATATTTGCCATAGTCAATTATGCTATTAAATTCTTCAATTATTTGGTTTGCTCTTGAAAAATCGTGATTAATTATTAAAAAATCAACATCAGTGTTTGTTAAAATTAAGTTGGAAATTAAATTTATACTAGTATTTGTGATGTTGATAAACCCAATTATCATAAATTTCCTTTTTAAAAAATTGCGATTTTTGATAATTTGTATTATAATTATCTTTTAAATGTCTTTTTATTTTTACCAAAATAAAAATTTTTTCTAATTATTTGTAACATTATAGCAAAATAATTAGAAAAGTAGAAGAGGTTGACTTTGTTACAAGTCAGAGCAAATATTTTTAAATCTAATCAATATTTTAAGTTTTTATTTAAATTAAGCTTTAAAAAAAAGGCGATTTATGTTTTTATCGCCCTTTCATTTGTAGCAACAACGATGCTTGCTTTAATCACAAGATTTTATGCTACTGAAAAAAATTTTAGTTTATTTTCATTTATCGTATTATTTATAAATCTTTCGTTGACGATAATTATTTCTTCTTATATGTTTTTATCAATTTTTAAGGATTTATCGATTTTAAGTGTTGATATTATAAGTTTTATTAAACCCTATTCGCGCCAATATTTTATTTTGACAAAACTTTTGTTTTTAGTTGTTTTTGGAATTTTTTGATCTTTTTTTATCAGTTTTTTATTAGTTTCTTTTTATATAATTAATTCGCGCTATTTTGATCAGGTAAATTCGCCTTTGATATGAGGTTTTTTATCGGCTTTTTTTTCATTTTTGATTTTTGGCGCGCTTACAGCATTAGTTAGTCACAAATTTAGTTCAAAATTGTCTTTATCAATTGCAATTTTTTCGTTTTCGCCTTTTATTTTAATTGGTTCAAGTTCAGCTTTTAGTTCAACATCAACAATTAATCGTTTTGCCGAAATTCTTAACTTAGAACATAATGGTTATGATTCTAATACAATTCTCGATGTGGAAAAATTTTACCTTAATAATAAAAAAGATCAGTTTTTTATTATCCCAAAACAAGTTGGAAATCCAAATTTTTCTAAAAGACAAGTTGAATATATCCAAAAAGCTTGAAATGATAGTTCAGCAGCGGCACAAGTTTGGCAAGCGGCTTCTTATTTGTTAATTCCTTATCAATTAATTAATGTTTTTGAGCCAAAAGATCGCGATGCAATTGAAAATGCGGTCGGCGTTAAGGAAACTTTTTTAAAAAATTATATTTATTCAAATAATTTAGCTTCAAAGAAAAATAATTATTTCCTTTCCACAAATCCGGCTATGAAAAAATATAAACTTTCAAGTGGGCAGCAAGTTTTTCTTGTTCCTGGCGCACTTAAAAATGATTCTCATTTTGAGAATCTAGAAAATCGCGAAATAATTTATGCAAACGAAGATGCCACAAATTTTGCAAAAATTTTACCGCAGGATTCCCAAACTTTTGGTCTAACTTCTGATCTTGTCGGCAAATTAAGGTGAAATTTAATAAAAGAATTATTATCATCACCGGTTTTTGATGAATATGCGGCAAAATTTTTTGAAAGTTTCAAAGCAAAAACTACACAAAAGGAAATTCTTGAGGAAATTTCAAAGAGAATTTCTACTGATAAAGAACTTTTGGAATTAAATGATGAAAAAACAGCTGTTCTTGCAAAAAAACTTGATATAAAAAAAGTTGAAAATCAAGTACAAAAAAAAATTTATTTTGCAAGCGCGCTAATTTACTGACTTTATTTTAATAGACCAAATAGTGAAATTCTTGATAGTTTTTTAATAAATGAGAAACAAAATTTTGACCCGGGTCCAATTTTTGTCAAAATTGACCAACAAAAGTACCAAATTGGTGGCTTTTCATCGTTTAGCGCCGAACAAAGAGTGGTTGAAAATAAGGTCATTAAACGTTTTAACTTGTCAAAAAGTGATAATTTTTTGTTTCAACCTGTCTTGCAAATGATGGAAATCAAATTTAATTACCAAGTAGTTTCGAAAAAAATTTATCCAATAATTTGGGTAGTAATTTCCGCAGTTTTTTTCTATTGTATTTTCCGGATTTATTCAAGAAAGGATTATAAATAATGGCCGATTGAATTTTAGTGGTTAATAATTTAACAAAAATTTATACAAAATCAGAAAGCGGTGTTAAAAATATTACTTTCAAAGTAAAAAAAAACCAAATTCATGCATTTATTGGCGAAAATGGCGCAGGGAAAACAACCGTAATTAAATGCATTGTTGATGCTTATCAAAAATTTTCAGGAACAATTTTAATTAACAATTTTTCAAATAAATTACCTGAAGCCAAAAAATTTATTGGTTATGTCCCGGAAAATTCATTTTTTCCTCGCGAGTTTAATTCTTACGAATTTTTATATGAATTTGGGCTTTTATCAAAAATGAAACCAGAAATTGTAAAGAAAAAAATTGACTATTATTTTAAATTTTTAAAAATCGAAAATTTAGCAAAATTAAAACCTTTTAATTTTTCATCTGGCCAAAAGCGGAAAATTATGATAATTCAGTCTTTGATTCACGATCCAGAATTAATTATTTTCGATGAACCTTTTTCAAATCTTGATCCTTCTGCGCGAAATGAGTTTCTTGCAATTATTAAAATTTTACAAAAACAAGGGAAGACAATTTTTTTATCAAGTCATAATCTCCAAGAAATCGATTCATTAATTGATAGTTTAACACTAATAAATAAAGGAAAAATTTATTATTCAGGCGAAAAAACTGAAAGTTTGCAAAAAATGTACCAAAAATATATTCAAAATAGGGAAACAGTTCACTAATGAGAAAAAAAGTTTCTTTATTTTTATTTTCGCTAACACTAGTGCCATTTTTTTCATTTTTTTCATGCAGCAACATTTATCAGTTTTATGACTATACCCCAAAAAGCAGCAATAATTCTTTGCTCAAAAATCAAAAATTACAAGAATTTGTTGACTCTGTTTTCGCAAATAATGAAAGTCAAAAACACGATTATATCGCAAGCCAGCTTAACCAAAATTTAGTAAAAATTTCCACAGAATTAAAATATTCCCTAATTTTTGCAAGGCCTTATTTTGACTTTTCAAATGATGAATATTTTAACACAAGAAAAAGTTCCAATTATACAATCCATTCATATTTAGCGAAAAATTGGTTGTTTTTACTAAAAAATATCGAAAAATTATCCTTTGTTTTCAACCCTTATTTGAGCCGTTTTGTCAAAAACCCAAACGAAATTAAAGCAGAAAAAATTCAAAATAAAACAATCAAAATCACTAATAAGAATTTTGATTTTATCAAAATTGATCGCGAACAAGATCAATTTATAATAAACAACGTTTATTATTTGATTTTTGATAATAACAAATTTATAAGATTTACTGTTTTTGGTTCAAATTCAGAGCTTAAAACCAAATTAGATTATAATATTTTCTATCTTGAACAGCAAATTCCGGATAAATTTTTGTTTGTAAATAGCATCGAAAACTGGATTAAAGCGAAAGAAAAAAGTTATTTTCAGAATAAACTAAATCAAGCAAAAGAAAATCTTAAAGATGAATTTGAAGAGAAAAAGCTTGAATTACAAAGCAAAATTAGCGATTTAGATAGTCAAACTAATCTTGAAGATGAAAATGATAGCAACTTTTGCAGTCTAGAAAATCCAGAAAAATGCAGTGAAGGACAACTAAAATTTTTAGAATCACTCAAAAGTAAATCCGGGTTTGGAAAAAAAGTCTCACAAATTTCTGAATTTTATAAAAACAGTCTAGATCTTGAACTAACACAAGAAAAAACCGCCGAAAATTCTAATTCAAATAGCGAAAATCCAGCGCGTTTAATAAATAATGAAAAACAAGAAAAGCCAAAATCTGAGTTAGCAAAACTTGAAGAAAAATACAAAAAAGATTTAGAGAATCTTGAAACTGATGTCCGAAAACTGATTTATGCTGAGAAAAATGACTTATACCAGTCTAATTTTTTCACTGATATCACTTCAGATATTTCCAGTTTTAACTCACCTTTTAATTTTTATAAATATAGTTTATTTTCAATTGATTTAGAAAAAACCACGGAAAAAGAGCAAAATAAAATATTAAAAAGTCCAGAAAAATCAAATTATTTTAACAAATATAGCGATTTTATTGATAAAAAATTAGAAATTAAAAGCAAAAACGAGACCGAAGAAGAATTTAATTCTCGCAAGGTTTATGAATATATTTTTAATACAATCTGAAAAAACGACGAAAAAGCAAAAGTTTTTTACCTAAATAATTATCGCAAGCAAGAAAATATTGAAAAATTAGAAGCAAAATGAAACACAATACAAAAAAACTTGGTTAATTTACAGTTTGAACGTGAAAATTATGATGCAATTATACAAGAATACGAAAATTTTGTTAGCGAAAATTGGCTTTTTATCCTTGAAAGACTTGATAAAATTGCGCTTTTATTTCATAAATGATACTTATTTCCGGACCAATTTGCTGAAGATGGCAAACTAAAAGTTGCCCACAACCAAGAATTTAAAGATTTTGTGGCAAATCAAGAACCACTTTCTGAGCCATTTTTTTATTCAAATAAATTTCTTGAATCAGTTTCTGAAGGAGATACTTCATTAATTCTTACCACTTTTAAAGATCTTTATATTTTAAAGCAAAACACATTAATAAATTTAAAAATTGAAACATCGGGGATAAAACCAAAAGTTAGATTAAATCCTTATGTTTATCATTTTCCGAAAACGAAAAATAAAATTTCCGTAAAAATTCTTACAGAAATTTTTCACCAAGCATTATATCATGCTTCTAAGGAAAGTTATTTAGATTTTGAAAACGATTTTGTTAAAAAGTTTCGCTATAATTTACCAGCACAAATGATTTTTAGCGAAAAATTTAAGGGGAAAAATGAAAATAAGTAAAAAAAAGTTGATTTTTGTTGGCGTTTTTCCGGTTTTCGCTATGAGCTTTTTAATCAGCTGTGAAAATCAGTTAAATTTTTTAAATGTTTCTAGGGCAAACTATCAAAAATTTGCTATAATTAATCGGAACGAAAAAACTATCGCTAAACCTTTTTTCGAGAACGCTAATATCTTGGAATTGCTAGCGAAAATTTATGATACTAACGATTCAAAAAAACAACTTATAAGCCGCATAAATGCAATCGAAACTGAAAAATATATAAGCGATTTAGCGTTTAAATTTAGTTTTTATAATCCGATAAATCCTTGGCCCAGCCATTCAATTGTTGGTGGTTTAGGCAAAAAAGATTCAAATCCTGTTTTATTCGAACAGGCAAAAAAATCGTTTACGGATCTTTTTAAAAACAATTGACTTTGGTTGCTTAAGAATCTAGAAAAAACAGTTTTTATCCGTGGCCTTGCCGAAATTGATCAATTCCAAGAACAAAACGAGGAACTTAATATTAATCTAAAAGAAAAAGCGCTTAAAAATAGTTTCTATCAACCAAAGTCAAACAAATTTACTGATATTGCAATTGTTGGCTCAAAAACTGAAAAAAATGAAGAAAATACAAAAAATGAAATTGAAACGAAAAATTATAAAATTTTTCTATTAAATGAAGAGAATTTCATTTTCTCATTTAATCTTAAAAAAGAGTTAAAAAACGGAAAATTAATCAATTCAGAAATTAATTTAAATCCTTGAATCCGAATTTATCCTAAATTTTTAAATAAAACTGACCAAAAATTTCCTTTACAGGAATATGCAAGAATAGTTTCGAATTATCGGACCGGAGTTCTAGGCGCAAATGTTTCGCTTGTTGAAAAGTCTATTTTCGAAGAAAATCAAGGCGGAAACGTTTTTTATTATACTTTGGTTGATTTTAAAACAAGCTAAAAAAATTTAAAAAAATCTAGTACCTTTTTAAAATTTTTTAAATGTTGTATAACGTTTTAAATTTTTTAAATTTTAAAAAGGCTAGAAAGAAATCTCAAAAAATTATTTATTTTTTTATTAATTTTTTTAAGTTTACTATATAATTTCATTTCGATAGGTTTAAAATTGCTTTTTAAATTTTTTCACTAAAAATAAAAATTGTCTGCATTTTATAAAAAAGGAGAAAAATGCCATATTTGGATAAGCAAAGAAAAGATGGCCTTTTGCAAAGCGATGCATTCTATAACGAACTGTTTCTTGGTTTGTTTGGGTTTGGGTTTTGGTATTTAGGCAGAGTTAGTTTAGCAATAATTCGGTTTACGTTTACGATTGTTGGTCTTTTAATGATTTTCATTCCACAAATGATGTATCTTGGCTCAACAGCTCAAGACGAGATAAAAAATGATGTTTATATTTTAACAATCGTTGGGGGGGTGATTCTTGCTGTTTCTTTACTTTGAAATATCATAACTACGATTATGATATTCACAGCCGATATGCGTGATGATAGAGGAGGAAAAATTCTTCATTGGGGGACAGAAATCGAAGATAATCCTGATTTAGAAGACGCATTTGATATCCCGGTTGAAGAAGAAGAGTCTACTCCAGTTTTGGCAATGGAAACAGAGTCAGTTATAGAAGAAACTGAGGCCTTAGATTTGCAAGTTGAATCATTAGAACCAGAATCATTAGAACCAGAGCCCGTTACAGAGCCTGTATATTTTGAGCCAGTTAAACCAGTTTTTGAACCTGAGTTTGTTACTGACCCAGTTGTTGCTGAGCCAGTTTTTGGGACACAACCAGTTAAACCAGTTGCTGAACCTCCAGTTGCTGAACCTGTTGTTAAACCAGTTTTTGAACCAGTTGCTGAACCAGTTAAACCAGTTGCTGAACCTGTTGTTAAACCAGTTTTTGAAGTAGAGGAAAATTTTGATATTGCTCGACAAATTGAAATGATTAATACTGAACAAGTGCAAATCAGTCAATTACAAACTGTGCAAAAAGCAGAAATACCAGTTGATTTTAGCGCTTTAAAACACATTCATCACACAACTTTTACAATCCAAGAAATCGAAAGTGGAATTGTTGATGAACATTTTGAAATTCGCGGTCAGCACGATATAAGTTGTCATAAATAATTTTTGCTATAACTTTTTATAATATAAGATGAGATTGAGAAGAATTCCTGATGCACTTGAGCGAATTCAAAGTCAAAATTTGCTTGTAAAACCACCATTGACTATTGATGATTCTTGAATAATTGAAATCGGGATGGGCAAAGGTAAAATGATAACCAAACTAGCTTTTGCTAATTCTCATAATAATTTTTTAGGTGTTGAAAAATTTCCTTCGGCTGCTGTTAAATCATTAAAATATGTAAAATATTATAATCTAACCAACTTTTTTATTCTCATAAGTGATGCTAAAGATTTATTATCATCAATTCGTGGTAAAACAAATCAAATTTGGCTTACTTTCCCTGATCCTTGGCCGAAAAAAAAACATCAAAAACGGCGTTTGACCTACAAGAGTTTTCTTAGCATATATGCTAATTTATTAAATAAAAACGGTGTTTTGAAACTAAAAACTGACAGTTTTAAATTCTTTGAATTTTCAGTCGCGTCTTTGTTAGAAAATGGCTGGAAAATTATTTTTCGAACTAATGATTTGCTCAATTCTTCTGTTGGCGATCAAAATGTGATGACAACATATGAAGAAAAATGAGTGAATTTAAATTATAAAATTCATTATCTTGAAGCTATTTTTAATTAATCTAATTATTTTCTATATTTGGGTAAAAAATATAGGATAAAACTTAAAATTATATTTTTTTGACAGTATATTAATTTTTTCTGTTACAATTATATTATTTTCTTGCTATCTATTTAATCGTTTCGACAGGGTGTAACAATTTCTAATGAAAAATTTTTCTGAAGTTTTTATCAAATATTCGAATGAGTTTGAATCAAATAAAATAACTATTGAACCTGTTTTTTCCGATTCACAAATCCCAATGCTCATAAAAGAGGATTTAGCTATTACTGAATATCTTGGCCAAAAAAAAGCTTATATTAATTTAGGTTCTCGTTTAAAAGATTTCTCTCCAAACCGGTTTCGCAAAATTGCGGCCAAATTAGCACATTACCCTCGTGATATCCAAATTGATTTTGACAAGTTTCCGCACAGTTTTTTGCGTTATTTAATTGAAGTTGTCGCCTTTCAGCGCTCTGATATTTTTTCGCTAAAAGCCGATTATGCAAAAACGCGCGCAAAGTATCGTAGTATTTTAGTGGTTTCTAGCTATTTAGATGAGCTAAAACCGATAATTGAAAAATACCAAATCATAAATAATAGTGTCAATTACGCCCGTTATTATCAAAATATCCCACCAAATATTGGGAATTCTGAATTCCTTGCTAGCGAAATTCAGAAAAAAATTCTCTTAAATCCAAAATTAACTGTAAAAGTCTTAGGGGAAAAAGAAATAAGAAAATTAGGAATGAATCTTCTTTTAGCTGTTAACCGCGGTTCCACTTATGAGGCTAAATTAGTAGTAATTTCTTATGAAGGCTTGCCTGGTTCGCAGTATAAAACCGCATTTGTTGGTAAAGGGATAACTTTTGACTCTGGTGGGTATAATATAAAAACCGGAATGTTCATGAATGATATGAAATATGATATGTCCGGCGCAATAATCTGTGCTGCGGCAATGGATGCACTTGCCCAATTTAATCCACTTGCAAATGTGGTTGCTGTTTTGCCTATTACTGATAATCGTTTAGATGGTGATGCAAATACAGCTGATGCTGTCTGGCGATCAATGAACGGGAAAACTGTGGAAATTAATAATACAGATGCCGAAGGTCGACTAATTTTAGCAGATGCAATCACCTACGCAATTCGCCAGGAAAATGCAACTGAAATTATCTCGGTAGCAACGCTTACTGGTGCAATCCGCGTTGCTTTAGGTGATACTTTCACCGGCGCTTTTGCAAATGAAGAAAAAATTTGAAAAGGTCTTAACGAAGCATCAAAAGAAGCTGGAGAATTAATTTGGCGAATGCCATTACATCTTGATTTTGCCCAAAATATCCGCGATTCAAAAGTAGCTGATCTTAAAAATACTGATTTTTCTGGTAAGGCTGGTTCTTCTTCGGCTGCAATGTTTATTTCCGAATTTGTTGAGGATAAACCGTTTTGTCATTTAGATATTGCTGCAACCGCATTTGTTAAAAACAATCCTACCGGAATTATGGTAAAAACTCTTGTTGAATACATTTTAGCAAAGTAATTCTTTTTTTTGGAAAAAATCAAAAAGATTTAATTGCCAAACCTAAAAAGCAATGGTAAAGCTAAATGTCCGAAAAAAATAAAAAAGAAGTTTTTTATATACAAAATTGAAATAATATCTCAGAAACGCTCACAAACTTTAAAAACCCAATACTTTTTTATATAAAAACACTTTTTAAGTAAGTATTTCTTTTTGTCTAAGCTTAAAAAACACTAAAAAACAAAATTTGGCAAAAATTATCTAAGATTTCGCTTTTAATGTTATAATTTTGATTATTCGTTTTTTAATTCAAAGGATGCTAGCAGTGAATTGGAAAAAGCTTTTTATTAGTTTTTCATATTTATTATTCTTGCCACTTACAATTGTTTCTTGTTTTGATTCTAAAACGGGGAATGTCCAATCAGAAAATGTTATACCACAAAGCAAAGACCATAGAAATTCTGAAAAGCAGAACTTACAAGATCAAGGTAAGACAAACTCACTTGAAAACCAAAGCAAGGACTCTAGGGAAAATTCTGAAAACAACGTACCCGCAACAAGCGCAGATTCACTAAGTGATGAAGAATTTCGGGCCGCAAATCAAAGGTCATTAAAAATTAACATTTCAGGTTTAAGCGAACTAGATCCAAATGCGAAAGTACAGGATATCGGTTTTCAGCATACTTTTCCATCAAATAAAGGCCAAAATTCTTTTGAGCCATTTAAAATTGAGACTCATACTGGCATTAAAAAGGAAAATGACACTGTTTTTCTTGGGCAAAAAAATGAAGGGTTAAATATTTATCTTCTTGATAGGCTATCAAAAGACAATATAAAAACTAATTCACAAGTTAAACACTCTTTTAATAGCTATTTTAACCCCGATTTTACAAAAGGTGTCCAACCTAAATATTTTGGTTTTAAATCGCTTGATTATGATGATACAAGATATTTGCAAGCATATCAACGCAACATTAGATTTGCACCCGGAACTGCAATTTTGCTTGATTCTAAAGAAGATGAAAGTGTTTTTCTAACAAATGCGCATGTTTTATACACAAATGGAATTCTTCCGTTTTGAGAAAAAATGACTTATCCTTTTATGCGATTTTATTATAATAATAAAGTAAATGATCTTGGGACACTCGAGTATTCCGGAATTCTTAGTTTGTTTTTACTAAAACAAGCATATGACAAAAACCAAGCTAGTCATGTTGATTTACAAGATCCATACAAAAGGCAACAATCTAGCAATAAATTATATAAAAGGTATTTCCGCTTAGCGAGAAATTTTAATAATCAACGCAAAGATCTTGGAATTTTTTATTTTAACCATAGTAACTTCTCTCATGATGTTGAAGCTGTTCTTGAATTTTATGATAAAAACCGGGAATCACTTTTAACTACATTTCCCTTTTTAAATAGCGAGTCAATTGATAAAAGAATTTTAGAATTTAAAAGTCAGTTTAAAATCTTTCAGCAATTCTGAGAGCATGCTAAAAAATTCCCGCCTTTAAAAATTGCTGAAAGAATTTGAAAAGATGATGAAGTAGATTTTACAACAAAAATTGCCGGTTTTTGGCCACAAGCAGCTTTTGCCAAAAATATGTTCAAAGGCGTTTGAATTGATCATGGTGCTCCGCTTTTTTTTGCTACAAATGGCCATGGGGCATCGGGTGGTGGCATTTTTAATACAAATGGTGAGTTAGTTTTCATAAACCAATCAATCGCGCTTGGAAAAGATCAGCAAAAACTTTACTATGATCAATATAATCTAACAAGCCATCTTACATTTGGGATTTTATTCCGCGATGGAAAATCTGATTTAGTAAACGAAATTAAAAAATTCTATTACAAAAACCAAGAAAAAGCAACAGCGGATGCAGAAAAACAAGGTGGTGTACAAAAATCGACTTTGCAAAATGCGACTGTTGTTAGTGTTAACAATTTTGCTTATAACTCAGTTTTTAAGCGATAAAATTAAAACGCAATTAAGCAAAATGTTTAATCCTTGATTTTTAGCTAATCTTAATTAAATAAAATGTCAAAAAAATTTTAAAAAAAATAAAAATTGCTTATTTTTCCTAAAAAAGTTTCTATATTTAACTAGCTTTAATTTTTTAAGAAAACTAGAAAATTTGCGCTATAATTACTCCTAGCATAATAATTTCTTAAGTTTTTCATAAAAAAGCAATTATTTGAAGTATTTTTTTCTCTTTTAAAATTAGAAAATAAAATAAATCAGTCAAGAATTAATTTTATATGGTATAATTTCGCCATTAGGGTTTTGAATTAAAGAGGAGAGATAATGAATTGGAAAAAGCTTTTTATTAGTTTTTCATATTTATTATTCTTGCCACTTACGATCGTTTCTTGTTTTGATTTTAAAACAGGGAATGTTAAAGCCAAGGTGAGTAAACCTGTGGAGGCGAAAACTAAGCCTTTAATTAATATAAAAAATAAAGAAAGTTCACAAAATGAGCTTAACCCCAAAATAATGCCGGAAAATAAGGGCGATTTTTTTAAATTTAGCGAGAATCCTTTTAATTTAGAAAAAAAGACTAGCCCTGAAATTAATGGCCTTGACAGCCAAATGCTAAAAAGGCTTGAATTGGATCCGATTGATAAAAGTGAATCACAAATTCTTAACGACAAAATTGATCAAAGTCTATCTAATTTAGAGCAAACGAAAAAAAATACTAAAAACACCAATACCCAAAATTCTAAAAGTGAGCTTGATAGACAACAAATTGAAATCAATTATCTTATTGAAAAACCGGTTTTAGAAAAATCACAAATTGAAAATCTTGACTTTTCGGCTCTTGATTCCTTTTTTGAGCAAAAACCTATAAGTGTTCCAAAAAAAGAAAAACCGGTTGATGCTAATTTCTTTAGCGAAGAAGAATTTCAACTAATAAATGAAAGGTCAATTAATAATTTTAACATTTCTGGTTTAAGTGAGCTTGATCATTTTAAAACACCGAATATTGGTTTAGACAAAGCTTTTACTAAAACTGTATATGAACCTTTTCAAATTGAGACTCATACTGGCATTAAAAAGGAAAATGACACTGTTTTTCTTGGACAGAAAAACGAAAATCTCAATATTTATCTTTTAGATAAGCTGTCCCAACATAATATAAGTGCTAATTCACGAGCTAAACAACTTTATCATAGTTACTATAATCCTAATTTTACGAGAAAATATTTTAAACCTAAATATTTTGGCTTTAAATCACTTGATTATAATGATACAAGATATTTGCAAGCATATCAACGCAATATAAGATTTGCACCCGGAACCGCAATTTTACTTGATTCTCAAGATGGCGAAAGTCTTTTTCTAACAAATGCGCATGTTTTATACATTGACAAAGTTCCATTTTGAGAAAAACCTTCCTATCCTTTTATGCGATTTTATTATAATGATAAAGTAAACGATCTTGGATCGTTAGGGTATTTGGGAATTTTAAGTCTTTTTTGAATTAAACAAGAATATGATAAAAAAATCACAGAGCTAAAGAAAAAAGAAAAAGATTTTTCACAAAAAAATCATCATATTTATATTGGTTCTGCAACACCAAAGATGATGTGGAAATTCAGCATTGATTTACATAAAAACTATTTCCGACTAGGCCCGAATTTTAATAATCATGGCAAAGATCTTGGAATTTTTTATTTTAACCATGGTAAATTCACTCATGATATTGAAGCTGTTCTTGAATTTTATGAAAAACATCGCCAATCACTTTTGTCGCAATTTCGTTTTTCAAATGGAGAGTCAATTGATAAAGGAATTTTAGAATTTAAAAATCAGTTTAAAACCTTTCAGCAATTTTGAGAGCAAGCTAAAAAATTTCCGCCTTTAAAAATTGCTGAAAGAATCTGAAAAAATGGTGAAATTGATTATACTACAAAAATTGGAGGTTTTTGACCGCAGTTTTCTTTTGCCAAAAACATGTTCAAAGGTGTTTATATCAATAATGGGTCCCCACATTTTTTTGCCACAAATGGGCCAGGAGCATCAGGAAGTGGCATTTTTAATGCAAATGGCGAGTTAGTTTTTATTAACCAATTGATTGTCCTTAGTAAGGACCAAAAAAAACTTTATTATGACCAAAATAATCTAACAAGCCACCTTGCGATTGGAATCTTGTTCCGCGATGGGAAATCCGATTTGGTTAGCGAAATCAAAAAATTCTATTATAAAAATAAAGAAGAACAAAACGAAACTGAACAAAGCCAAGTCAAAGTTACTGAAGCGTCTAATTTTATTCAAATCAGCGCTTAAAAATAACGCTCAAACTAAAACAAAACAAAATTATAAAAAAATGGCAATTCAAATCCTTTTTGCTATTCTAGTTTTAATTAAGCAAAAAAGAAAAAAATTTTTAAAAAAAACTAAAAATTGCTTATTTTTCCTAAAAAAGTCTCGCTTTTTTCATTTTTAGTTTGTTAAAAAGATACAAAATTTATGCTATAATTTTCAATGAAGAAAATAATTTATCTGGGAGTTTGAAATGAGCAAATCCGCAAAGAAAACCTGGTTTTTAGGCACTATTTTTCCTTTTGTTCCAATTTTTTTGCTAGCTGGAGCATGTAATGCTAGCAAAAATCAAGAAAGTAAAACTTCAATCCCAAAGGAAAATGCCCAAAAAACAGCAAATATAAACTCTCAAGACGAAGCTCGCCTACAAAAAAATGCGCAAGATAAAAAACAAGATTCTGCAAATTCAAGCCCTTTTCTTGAAAATCAGAAAAATGATCTTGAACTTCGAAGAATTGAATTAATTGAAAAGGAAAAAAAACAAGAAGAAAGGTTAGAAAAAATAGAAACGGAAGCAAGAAAAATTAAGCAAAAAGAAACGAAAATTGTTGGCAAAATCGAAAAAATAGAAGCTAATGTATCTGAGGCAAAGCAAAAAAAACAAGAAGAAAAAGCTCAACTTGAAAAAGAAAAAGCTCAACTTGAAAAAGAAAAAGCTCAACTTGAAAAAGAAAAACAAGAAGAAAAAGCGCGAATCGAACTGGAAAAACAGCAACTTGAACAAAAAGCAAAATTGGAAAAAGAAAAGCAAGAACTTTCGCTTAAAGTAAACAAACAAATTTTAGTAGAAAAAAAAGAACTCGACGAAATTTTTCGCAAAATTCCCGATTTTTTAGAGATTTCACAAAGCGAGAAAAACCGTTCATATAATAGTATCGATACGCTTTTGTGAAAATTAAGAGAAAAACCTTCAACTTTTCACTATACAAATTTTATCCAAAAACTAAAAAATTTCGATGATGAACATTATGATCTTTCTTTTAAATTTCCTTTTGAAGTAAAAGTGGAAAAAAGCTCAAGCGATATTAATGAGCATCGACTTGAAAATGTTGAACTTTTTCTTGCAAAAAAGGGAACATCATTAAAACTTACAAAAAAAGTAACACTTTTTTGAAATTTAAATAATTTAGCAAAGCTAGAAAAAACTGAAGCCGAATTATATAAAAAAGAACTTTTACCGGTTTTTAGCAAAATTAGCCCTTCAATTTTAGCTTATGCTCTTGTAAATTCGGATAAGGAATCATTTTTTGACTCGCCGCTTTTTGCCGATTTTAGCGCCGCATTTAATCAAATTTCTCTTTCCGTTGGTCTTAAAGGCGAATTTCTTGGGATAAAATTAGCTCAAAATCCTGAAAAATGATCATTTGATATTGTGAGTGCAAGCCCTAATGATGAAACAGGTGAGTTAAAATTAAGAGTGCAAAAAACAAAAACTGAGGATACAAAGCAAAATATCGGTGCAGTTCAGGAATTTAGTTTCACTGGTTTTAAAAAAAATAATGACGAAGACTTCGAATTTGAAGTAGATCCTAATTTAGTCTGACCACAAATTCGGGATAAAAATATTTTCAAAGATAACCAGCACGAACAAAATTTATCGGAGGTGCAAAAAGGGCAAATTGGCAAAATTTTACTTGATAATTTATTCTTTAAATTAAAAGATAAAAACGATCCGGATATTATTCTAAAAGATTTCCAAATTAGCAAACATATAAAAAATAATAGTAATTTTTTCGCCTATCCACAAGTAATTTCGCTAAAATGATCTGAGACTAACCAGGAAGCTAATAAAAAAATTAAAATGGAAATCAAAGATAAAAAATTACAATACAGTTTCAATTTAGAATTCGCATATTTAGCACCAAATTCAACACTGAATCCAAATGATCAAAGCTTGCAATTTGCTAGTTTTAAGACAAAACTAATCAAAGGCGAAATTCCGCTTGAATATTTTCTAAAATAAGTTTGCTTTTTTGATAAAGGCGAAAAAATTAAATTAATATTAATAAAATATGAAAAAAAGCTGAAAGACGATGGTTTGACCGCAAACCAAAAAAATTAGGTTAAATTTTCAAAGAGCAAGCCTGATTCATAGCTATCGAATTATATCATAAAATGTTAATTAGAAAAAATATTTTCTGATATAATTTTTTTAAAATTTAACTAATTTAGCCTTATTTTGAAAAATGGTATAAAAAATGTGGAAATTCCTTAAATCTTGTACTGAAAACTGTTATTCTGAGCCACAATTCGCTTTTATTGGTCGTTCTAATGTTGGAAAATCCTCATTAATTAACGCGCTAGCGAATAAAAAAATTGCAAGAATTTCTGCTCAACCAGGACGTACGCAATTGCTAAATTTTTATCATAACCAAAGCAACAAACTCGTTGTTGATCTTCCTGGTTATGGTTTTGCTCGTATTTCGAAGACAAAAAAAACGGAAATTGAGCTGATGATTGCTAATTATTTTGCTAAAAATCAAACGCTTTTGTGCGTTTTTTTGCTAATCGATGCTCGCATTGGATTTCGCGATCTTGATTTTGAAATGATCGAATTTATTATCTCTTTTGGACACAAAATTCAAATTTTAGCAAATAAAGTTGATAAAACAAATCAATCCCAAAGAGCTAAACTAGCAAAACAATGCGAGAAATTAGCGTTAAATTGTCTTTTAGTATCAGCAAAAACGAAGCTTAATTTTCCAAAGTTAGTTAATTTAATCTCTTAGTAGATTTTTTTATAAATTTTCAAATTTATATTGTATAATGTAAATCATCTAACTTAGCTTATTTATTTTTTCAAGAAAAAAAATTTTTCAAAAAAAAATTTTTTATGAAAAATTTTTGTTTAAAAATCAAAAAATCTAGTATAATAAATCTAGTATAATGCTATATATATATATATATATATAAACCTTTTAAACCTTTTCGTTATCTTCAATCTTTTGCTTATTCATATTTTTTTAAAGAATCAATGGTATTTTTTTATATCATTGCTTTTTGATTTATTCATAAGAAAAAATAAGTACGAAATTAATTTATAAAATAAGCTGTTAAAAAAATGGCTGATAGTGAGAGAAAAAATGCGAAAACACTACAAAAAAAATCAAAAAAAACGTGCGATAATCCTTGCGCTTTTGGCTTTCGGAGGTCTTAGTGTTGGTTCTTTTGGTTTTCTCCCTTTCCTTTTAAAGTCCTGAAATACACTTCAATATAATATTGTTGATTTTAAACACATAAATCATGATAATTTAAGTTATGAAATTGAATTTGCGCTTAGCGATCTTGATTCTTATAAGCTAAATTATCAAGATTTAAACGTTGATTTTACAAGTGATCAAGAAGGTAGAAACGTTGTTGCATCTCATGTTGCTAACTATGATGAATTCAGCCGTTCTTGAAGAATAAATTCAAATTATACCGGCCTTAGTTTTGGAAAACGTTATTATCTAAAAGTTTATCTTGATGATAAAAAGCAAAAGCGATTTGCTGCAAGGAAATTAATTGGCTTTAGTCAACATGTGGCTAATTTTGTGGATACCCCCCAGCCGTTTCAACTATTAATTTTGAGACCAAAACACCTTCAAGCGCTTCAGTTTCAGTTAGATTTGCCGATGAAGCCGCAAATTTAGAAGGGAAAAAAGTTGCCCTTGAATATTATTATGTGCTTAAAAATCAAACCGAAAGTTTTGAAAATGCCGATGAGTTTGAAACTAAGCTAAATAATGCCCAAGAAATTCATACCTCTTATGTTGATGCAGCCATAGTTAAAGACGGAAAAGCCGAATTTAACCTTGTAAATCTCCATCCTGGCCTTGATTATAAAATTAGCGCAATTCGTTATATTGATAAAGAAAACAAAGACCAAATTCCGTTAGCGCCAATGCAAAAAATCGCGCTGGATTCGCAAGTCGATTTTGAAAAAGATGCATCTAAAAAAGCTTTATTTGAAGCAACAACCGCAAAAATTAAACTGCTTGCAAAATCTTTAATTGACCAAAATTTATCGTCAAACCAAAAAAGAGTTTCAATTAATTTCGCGAGCTTGCAAAATACCACAATCATCCAAAATAAGCCAATCCAAATAGTTTATAAAAATTTAAAAACAGCGCAAAAATTTGTTGCAAGTTCAATTTTTGCGGCTAATTTAGCTAGTTTTGATCTTATCGGTTTAGAGCCAGGTTCATCTTATCAAGTCGAAAGTTTTATACTTGATGCAACAAATATTGAATTTAGTCCCACTTTTATTAAGAATTTTTATACCCCCGCCGCAATCGTTGATGCAAAAATCGCGCTGGGCGCAAGTTTTGCTAATGTTGAATTAAGTGTTGCATCTGCTGATGATCTTAGCGGCAGTGAAGCGCTTTTGTATTTAGATGATAGTTCAATTATTCCCGCAACTGGCGTTTTCCAAAAAACTGATCAAGCTAATATTTATAAGATTAAATTAACACCAAGCGGGCTTATTAATGATAAAAAATACGCACTTGATAGGCTAGTTTTGGCCTCTAGTATTCCAAATTCAGTTTTTAGAAATCATCAAGATGGTTATGATTATTCTAATATTATCTGAGCTCCTAATTTAGAAATTGGCTCACCAAACCGTAATTTTATTACAAAAATTTCTGAACTTAGTACATTTATTAAATTAGAACCAAAAATTTATTCAACAAAAGTTGAATACACTTTCGGTTTTTTACCAGAATCAGCATATCTAAGTGATAAAAATTTTTATTTGTATTATTATAAAAAATCAGCTCCTAGTAAAATATTTCGTTCCAAACTCGCGCGTGCCCAAAGCTCTGAAATCAAATTTGAACTAATCGATTTTGAATCTTCTGATATTTACAAAATCGATAAAATTCAAATTGATGACCGGCCTGATCTTGCAATTAAAATCAATTTCGACCAAAACAAAGAAACTGCCCAAAAACTAAAATATGATGAATTTTTCATTAAATACCACGTTAGCGATATTAAATTTGAAAATATTAGTGAAACAACAGCAAAAGTAGCGGTTACAATTGATGGTGATTTTAAAAATTCTTTGACAAAAAACCAAGGAAAAAGCGAATTTAGTGCAAAATTAGTATTTGGCGAGCCCGGATTTGCCATTTTATCAAAAACAATTAAGGTAAGTTTGCAAAACCAGTCTACCCAAGGAGGCTCTAGCTCTCCAAGTCAAAATTTTACACTTAGCGATAATAAACTCATCCTCCATTTTGATTTGGCTAATTTAAATCCAAAAACTGAATACCAAATTGCTGACCTTGAAATTCCCGAGCTTGCTGAATTTTTCAGTTCTGGCGGGATTCTAGATTTGCGCGCTAAATTTACCACTTTATATAAAAATGTCAAGATTTTAGGCGCTAATTTTGACAATATCAGCGAAAAATCAGCACAGGCGATTATTTATTTTGACCCAACATTTAATAGTTATTTAAATAATTATAAATTCAAGGCCAAATTTAAAGACCAAGATGGAAAAATCGTTTCTTATCCAAATGAGCAAAATAATTCAAATAATAATTACCCAAAGGTAGAAAATAATGCCCTTAAAATCAGTCTTTCAAATTTAGTTCCAGGACATAAATACACTTTTATAGGTTTAGACCCTGCTCCTAACCAAGACCCAAGACTAACAGATCTTAGTTATCAATATATCGCGCTAAACAAGGCTGAAAGTTCGCAAAGTCAACCAGAAAAAGCCCCATATTTTTATACAACAACCGATATTAGCGCGATTAGAACGGAACCAAAACAAGATGAAGCGACTATTACTATCAGTTTTGCTACTAAGGACCCAAATTTTAAAAGTCGGCCAAATGCTAGTGAAAAACAGGCAATACTTTTTGCTAAAAATAACGCTACAGGGGCGATTGCCTCGGCTATAAGTACTATAAAATATGATGCTAATAGCGGAAATACCGCCGAATTTACACTTAAACACCTTGATAAATTAAGCCATTATACAATTAGTGAAATTCTTGTTGATTCCCAGTTAATAAATTTTAACGCAAATTTAAAAGAGCAAAAAGCCGCTAGTAGAAACTTTTATACCGTTGCTAATACAGCTACGGTTATTAAAATTGTTCAATATGAAAAAACTCATAATAAAATCGGGTTAGAACTATCTTTTGATCCGTTAAAGGACACTTTCTTAGAAAATGATTCAATAAAAGTGTTACTTAGAAAGAAAAAAAATCAAGGAGCTTCACAAAGCGTTGAAGCAACCGGGACAGTCGGGAAAAACCTAGTATTAAAACTAGATTTTTCATCAAATATTGAGGCTGGAACCGAATATGAAATCGAACGAATTATTGATCAAACAAAAGATAAAAATATTCAAACTTCTGTTGGCTTTGCAATAAAAAAAGCCGAAAATTATTCCCCTAGTCTTCAAAATCAAGACAGTGTGGGCAGAATTTTTTCGGCTCCGGAATTAAAAGGATTTTCTGTAACTGAGAATAAAAACGAAAAGGTTAAAATTAGCCTTTATTTTGAAGACCAAGAAAAATCACTAGTCAAAATCAATAATAATTCTAGATCCTTAAATCCAAATCTTACTTTAATATTAAAAAATACTAAAACTAACGCTCTAGTTACAGCAACTGGGCAGGCAAAAGATGAGTCTTCCCAAGTCAAAGCCGAATTTACCTTTTCCCAACTTGATCGAAATGTTGAATATGTCCTTGAATCAATTAATGACTTTACGCGGAGTGATTCAACAATTTGGGTAAACCCAAGCTGAGACAAAAAGAAAAAAGCGTTTACAGTAAATGTTGATAAAATCGAGGTAAAGGATCTTGTTTATTCAGATATTAAATCAACTAGTGTAAAAACCGCGATTTATTTTGATCCGATCAAAGATTGGTATCTTGAAAATAAGGAAATCGAAGTTGAAATTGATGAGGATCAAAACCCAAAAGCAGTTTTTGTCGCTGTTTCAAGTGCCCAAAGCCAAACCCATAAAATCCAAAAAGTCAGTGTTAGCAAATTACCTGATGGCCGGTTAGTTGCAAATCTTGATTTTACCAACCTAAAAGAAGGTAGCGATTTTAAAATAAAATCGATAAAACTAGTTAAAAAAGATGTTGCAACCAATCAGGAAAATCAGCAAACTGGGCCTAAATTTACAATTGTTGATGAATTTAACAAGGAAATAGTCCAAAATAAAGGAAAGAAAATTGGCGAGATTAACGAAACTGCAAAGCAAAAAACGTTAAAGTTTGCTACTGACATTGTAATTTCGGATGTTGAATTTAATACTTCTGAACAGCAGCAATCTGATTTAGAAAGGTCGCAAACTATTAAAGTTACCTTTGCGAATTCAAATAACGAAATTCTTAGACTAAAGAACAATCAAACAGCGACAATCACTTTACTTAATACAAAAACTCAGAAATTTATAATAAGTTCGGCTACAATTACTGCGCAAGAATCAACCGATGGGAATAAACAAACAACAGCATCTGCTAGTTTTGATTTCAAAAAACAACTAGAGAAACTCACCAAATATACAATCAGTTCAATTTCGGTAATAAGAACAAATGGGATTTACCAAATTCCTTTTTCAGCTACGATAAAATCAAATACTGCAAAAACTAGTTTTGTTACCCAACTTAATACAATCAATGTAGTTGATGTTCAATATTCTGATATTTCCCCAACAAGTGTTTTACTTACAACTTTTTTTGACGCACTTGAGGATTCAAGCCTTAACGACCAATTCGAAGCCGAACTTGAATACCAACTTAAAAACCAAAATTCTGGTCAAAATATACAAAAAACCACTAAGGTTTCAATCCAAAATAATCAAGCAAGTTTTCTAATCGACAAACTTTCTGAAGCAAGCGCTTATGAGATTAAAAACTTAGTATTATATAAAAAATCCGGTGCTGTTCGACGAGCACGCGCGCTACGAACAAGGCGCGAAACTAGTGATATGATCCAAAATCTTCAGGTAGTTTTTGATAATAACAAAGTAGTCAATGCAGGAAAAAAAGAATTTGCAACAAAGTCATTAATTTCTAGTATAAAAATCAATCCCGATCTAATTAAGCAAAAAGGTTCTAATACCCCAATACAAGTAGGAAAAACCAATATAACTGATACAAGTGTAGGGGTAGAACTTCAAATCAAAGATCCCAAAAAATTCTTTGCAGATTATGCCCAAAGCAAGCCTAAAGCTTCACAGGTTAGTCAAATTCTGCTAATGTTAAAATCGCACAGAACCGGAGCAATCGCTGAGGCGAGTGCAACGATTGAATATCAAGAAAATCAGACACTTGCAACAGCAAAATTTAGTTTTACTGATTTGGAAAAATATACTTTATATTCAATAGTAAATATTTTTATAAATGGAGTTCCAGTTGGATTTTTAAATTCTATTACTGAAGAGCAAAAAAAATTCCATACGACCGCCAATGAGGTTCTTCCTGAATCATTCACTCAACTTGAATATCACAAACACGGTGCCGTGGTTCGTATGGTATTTGATGTGAAGAAAAACTGATTTTTAGTTAATAATAAAGTCAAACTCAACTTTAAAATTCAAGGTCAAAATGGGCAACAAGATCAAGCCCTTACCGCGGAGGCAAATGTCCAAAGCGATGGGGTAGCACTTTTTAAAATTGATGGTGAGTCAATAAAAGAAAAAGTTCCGTCTGGAACGCGTTTTGAAATTTCAGATCTTGTTCTGATTCCAGAATATAATAATAACCAAGCCATTTTGCAGCATTTTCCGTTGGAAAAATATGGCTCAAGCGATAAAGTCCAAGTAATTTCTCAAGCTGCTACCGAAGTTTTACAAAGCTCTCCCCTCCGCCAAAAACGTAATTTGCTTAGTTTATTTGAAAGTAATGATTCTCCAAAAGCTAAGCTTTCACAGTTTTCTAATTCATCTTTATTTGCAGATACTCAGACAAATAATTTCGCCAAAATTGGTCTTAAACTCGCCCCATTATCGGATACAAGTTCAAAAACAACCCCGAAAACCTTTGATACAGCCGCTTATGTAGTTAGTGTTACAAAACAAAGTTTAGCCGGTAATACAGCGGAGATTAGCATAAAAATCAATTCAACCTATTTATTAGATAAATTAAATAAGTCTAATAGTTCGTTACAGCTAAAATATATCGATATAAGCTCAGGTGCTACAAAAACCGCGCAACTTTCTAAAAAATCCAATTCCGGACAAAATGGTATTTCAAGTGAGTGAGTATTCAGAGCACAAAATCTTAAGCCATTAGATTATTATCAGTTAGTTTCTATCACCCAGACAGATAATGGTCAACAGCAGGTTATTAATTTTGATGATGACAAAGTTAGTTTCCAAGATAAATTATTTCGGACAACACCAAATTCTTATTCAGTAGTTGATATTCAAAGAACCTTACTAGATGAGAAACAAAATAAAGCTTATGTCAAATTACAATTAGATGAGCAAGCTAAAACTTATCTTGAAGGTTATAAGGTAAGACTAACTTATAAAAGACAAGATCCAATTAATGCCAATGCAGTCCAAGAAGCCCAAGCTGAGTCTGTTATCAAATCTGATGGGTCAGTTGATTTTATCTTAGAGGATAAAAGCGTAGCAGGCAAGAAAAAAACATTTCAACTTCCGGTGGCGGCTCATTCCCTTTCAATCAATCAAAGTACCAATACCTTAAATTCTTCTATTCAAGACTCAGAATTAATCCAAAGTTCTAATTTCGAAAATAAAAGCAAAAATGTAGACCAGTCCAAGTTATTCGAAGGGTTTAGCTATCAAATCCAAAAATTAGAAATAATCGGAAAACCCGGTAGTTCTTCAACTCGCAAAAAACGATCCACAAGTGCTTCTAGTCTAATTGATTATAACATTAGTTTCAATGCTAGTGCTACTTTCCAAAGTAAAGATTCAAAAAGTATCGAGGAAAAGAAAATAATCCAAGGGATACCAATCACAATTTATGATCAGTTAATTTCTGTTACAGAAAAAGAATTTTCTTCTGGGGTTGATACAAAAATCTACGCGTATTTTATCTCTTCTGAAAAATTAAGTGCAGAAGATCAAGACAAGCAACATTTCAAAGTCCAATTATATAACAAATCTCTTGCAAAATACGAAACAATCATTCAGGCAGAGAATATCCAAAAATTACAAGCTCAAAACGGGCAGTCAAATTTTTATCTTGTGACTTTTTCAGCAAATCTTAACAAAGCGTCTTTATATGATATTGTAAAATATACCTATCAGGGCAAAGAAATCAAAAAATCGGAATATAAAACCAATAACGTTAATAATACCGAGTTTATAACGCCTGCTTCAAAGGTAAAGCTTACAAATTTTGCGCAAGTTCCAATTTATGAAGATACTAAAGCAAGCGCGTATTTTCAGTTTGATGAAAAAGACGAGTTTTTATGAAGAACAAAGCAAAAAATCGATATCACCCTAAAAAACGCTGCTAAATCTCAGGAAACTAAAATTCTAACAATCACACCAACTGGCGCTTTTAGTCAGGTTGAATTAACCGGAAACAATGGTTCCCAACTTGAGCCAAACACAAAATACGAACTTGTAAGTTATAAGTTAAATGAGCAAACAATTAAAACCCCTATGGAACTTCCAAACCGCAAAAACCAAAACCTAAAAATAGCATTGTTATCAAGTTCAGTTCAGCTTCAAAACCACAAAAATAAAATTCAAAAAGTCAATCTTTCAAAAGAAGATATAATCCAAAAAACCCCAGCAAATCTTAGTATCGAAACCAAAGCTCGCTATACTTTTAATGATAGTAACTTTACGCAGCGCGGCTTTGATAATAACAATGGTAAAACCGGGAAGATAACTATTAATCTTAATAAGGAATTATCCCAAATACCAAAAGCATTCGGGGAAATTACTATTAGCAAAACTTCCCCAAAATCCAATTCTGAATCCATAACTCTTAGTTCTACTCAAGCTTTTGACCCTAATTCTGGTAGTCTCGAGTTTATGGTTAGAAATCTTGAGCGATTTCAAGAATATAAACTTACCTCCGTTAAACTAAATGGTGTTGAGATCCAAAGCTCAAGTGTTAATAACCAAAACACTTTCACTCCTAAGCCTACTGAAATCCTCGTTGAAGATATAACCTGGGGTAGCCAAACCGTATCAAGTTCCTCAACCTCGCAACAAAATGCAACCGTCAGCCAAAGTGTAACTATTAATTTTAGTAAAGACGATACTTGGTTAGATAATAACCAAATACTAGTAACGCCAGTTAAAGTAGGGGGCACTCCCGAGCAAAGCCAATTACAAGGAAAAAGTGCAAGTATAAGTAAAAATAAGGCCAGTGTACAACTTGACAATCTTGCCCCAGGTGAAGAATACACTCTCAAATTAGAACTAAACGCTTCAAAGCGCAAGAAAAGAAGTCTCAATCCTTCTATCCCGATAAAAATCCCGGAAAAGCAATATAATCAAGACTGGACCCCCAAAATTGCAAAAACTTTTATAACCCCTCCGGTTATTAAAAAGGTTAGTTTTACCCCCCCTAAAGATAAAGATAGTGCAGCTAGTCTCACAGTGGATCTCCTTGGGTCTAAACTACCCAAAAATCATCCCATTTTACTAACTTATAAACCTAAACAAGTACCACAATCTCTTCATAATATAATCAGTTCAAGTCCTACAACCGTTAGTCCTGAACAAAATCAATTAGAACAAAATAAGTTAGTGTATAACCTCCCTCATTTGGTTCCGATTGATTATACTCTTTTAAATTTCAAAGTCCTAGACTCCGAGTTAAAGTTTAATAATGATAGTGCAAAGCAAATATCAGGGTCTTCTTCTTCTTCTTCTTTAACAAAAATGGAGTTTAGTCCCCCTATTCCGGATC